>WFUL01000001.1 GCA_015484985.1 Anaerolineales bacterium
TCCAGCGGTCCGACGGCAAGTTTTATTTCACCAACCAGCCCAACCTCAACCGTATCCTGTTGAATCGCGAGGAGAACATTCAGCCGGAAACCTTGCAGGAAATGGAACGGGAATGGCTCAAACGACGGGTGCGGGGGCGCCGTTTCAAGGTCTACCTGTGGCCCGACTCCGAGAACGACATCCCCGATACCCCGGAGCTCAAATTGCTCATTCTGCGCGAATACGACCGGTCGCGTATGCAACGATTTCTGGAGCAGAAGGGCATGACGCCTCGCGTCCACCGCAATACCCTGTTCTTCCTGGTCCCCATGGAGAGCGAGCACCAGGCCTTCCTGCGGCTGTTGCGTACCTATGTGGCGTTGCGTTCCATCGAGAAGGATACCGCCCTCCGATTGAACGACGAACAGCGTAAAGACGTCCAGGAGCGCGTGGCGCAGCTTCAGAAGGACCTGACCGAACACGTTCGGAACGCGTATCGCCTGGTGTACGTTCCCGCGAAGGGCGGCGACTTCAAGGAGGTGGATTTAGGACGAGGAACGTTTGGTGTGGACATTCCCCTGGACGAGGAAGTCTACGAGCGCTTGCGGGACGAAAACGAGATTCTGGAACGATTGGAGCCACTGGTTTTGAGGGAGCGCTTTTTGCGTGACCAGGAGTATGTACGAACGGCTCAGCTGGTTGAGAGCTGGACCCGGACGCCGGGAGCCCTCCGGGTGGTGAGCGAGGAGGCATGGCGTCGGTGTATCGCCACGGGCGTGCAACAGGGGCTTTTTGGCCTGGGGTTGCTGGAGGATGGCGAAGTGCGGTGTGTGGCTTATAAGGAAATGCCCTCCCAGGTGATGCTGGCGGGGAATGAAGTCATTTTGCGCGCCGATATCTGCGAAGCCCAACGGGCCCAGGCCGAACCCACCACGATGACCGGGTTGTTCCCCGAGGAACGCTTAATGAGCGACGAGTTGTGGGATGCCCGGGGAACTTACCACCATATGCCCACCGAAGAAGAGGTGTCTGTTTCGGTGCGTCGCACGGTGCGCCTGAAATTCCCGGTCCCTAAGGGGCAGGTATCCAGCCTGCTGGGCCTGCTCAATTTCCTGCAACACAAATTCGACCACCTGGAAATCATGATACAGGCTTCCCAAGGGGCCATCAGCGAGGAAGACTACGAGAACAAAATCCTGGAAACCTTCCGCCAGTTAGGTATTGAAGTGGAGGAAGCATAGCCCTCACCAACCACCGACCGACGACCGACGACCGACGAACGACGGAACCATGTCCCTCTTCTGGAACCTCATGTACCTCTTTCGTCCCCCGTGGGATACCGGACGGCCCCAGCCCGCGCTGGTGGAGTGGCTGGAGCGCACCCGGCCGCGGCCCGGTCGGGCCCTGGACCTGGGTTGCGGTACCGGCACCAATGCCATCTACCTGGCCCGCTACGGGTTCCAGGTTACGGGTGTGGATATTGCCCGGCTCGCCATCGCCAGGTCCCGCCGCAAGGCCCGCAGGGCCGGCGTGCAGGCCCGCTTCCTGGTGGCCGACGTCACCGACCTGCCCCCGGACCTGGGACCCTTCGACCTGGCCCTGGACGTGGGCTGCTTCCACAGCCTGGACGAGCAGGCCAGGCGCGGTTATGCCGCATCCCTCCGTCGGGTGCTGGCCCCCGGCGGCGTCTTCCTGCTGTACGTCTTCCTGCGGCAGGAAGGCGGCCCCAGACGGCCCGGCCCCCGCGGGGTGACCCCGGAAGAGGTGCGGGCCCTTTTCCGCGACGGCTTCCGCCTGCTGGATGAACAACCCCGCGCGGACTGGCGTCCCGCGGCTTTTTACGTCTGGCAGCGGGCGGAGGCGCCATGAACCCTATCCCTTACGGGCGACGCCTCCTGGCCCTGGGCGCGGTGCTCTGGCTCTGGACCCTGTTCCTGCAAATCCCGGACCGGGGCTGGCTGGGCCACCCCGTGGGAGCGGCCTACGGCGTGCTCTGGCTTCTGGCCGCGGGCGGTACCGTGGCCGCGGCGCTCTCCTCCTTCCGCCGCCGCTGGCCCCGTCTGGCCCTGTGGTGGCCCTACACCGCTACGGGCTGGCTCCTGGGCTTCGTGGTGCCGGGGCTCTTCAGCATCTTCCCCTTCATGCTCCTGGCCGGCCTGGCCTGCTTGCTGGCCGCGTTGCTCCTGGCACCCCGGGGCCGCGGCCTGGCCCTGACCCTGCTGGTGGCCGGGCTCACCACTCTGGCCGTCTTGGCGTTGGGACGCGGGTTGTGAAACTTCGCGCCTTTTCCCCTCCGGTCTCCACCCTCATTGACACGTCCGAAAACGCATCTCCAAACACCTACCGACCAACGACCATCGACCGACGACCGACGAACGACGCCTCACATATGGTATCCTGAACATAACCCAGGATAAGCCGAGGAACGTCGTCTTGAGGGGGAGGTCTTTATGTATGTGGTGACCTTATCCACCCTGGATGCCGTCTACGGTGATGTGGCCGCGCAACAGCGGGAGCGCTACTGGCGTCTGGTGCAGGATTTCCAGGTCCGATATGGGCCGGGGGTGGTGCGGGTGTTTCGCGCGCCGGGTCGGGTGAACCTCATCGGCGAGCACACGGACTACAACCACGGTTTCGTCATGCCCGTGGCCCTGGACCGGGACACCTTAGTGGCCGTACGACCCCGGTTCGATACCCTGGTGCGCCTGGCCAATGTGGAGCCCGAGTTCGAAGCGGTGGAGTTCGAAATCGCCTTCCAGATTCCTCCCGCGCCTCGCGGCCACTGGAGCAACTACGCTCGCGGCGTGGCCCAGCGTCTGAGCCAGGAGATGGACGTGCCCTTGCGGGGCATGGACGCCCTGGTGGACGGCTCCCCGCCCTGGGGCGTGCCCCGGGGGTCGGGATTGAGTTCGTCCTCGGCCCTCAGCGTCGCGCTGGCCCTGGCCCTGGTGGCCCTCAACGAACTGAGCATCCCATGGCAGCGCCTGGCCCGGCTGTGCCAGGAGGCCGAGTGGTACACGGGAACCCGGGGCGGCATCATGGACCAGTTCAACGCCCTCATGGCCCGTCAGGGCTACGCCCTCTTTCTGGATACCCGTCCCCGGCCGGATGGCACCTATCTGCTGGAGTACGCCCGTCTTCCCCAGGGGTACGCGCTGGTCATTGCCGATACCGGTGTGCGTCACAGCAATGTGTTGGGGGAATACAACCACCGGGTGGCGGAATGCCGGGCCGCGGTGGCCCTGTTGCGTCCTTATTTCCCCAACATCACCCACCTGCGGGATGTGCAGCACGTTCCCTGGTCCACCCTGGAATCCCTGCTCCCCGAAGTCACCACGCTGGCGGACCTGGACCGGAAGGGTGTGCCTGTGGAGGACCCGCCACCCGGTGTGGGCCCGGAGGACCCTCTTTACGTGCGGGCCCGGGTGCGGCACGTATATGCGGAGAACCGTCGGGTGACGCAGGCCCTGGAGGCCTTGCAGCGGGGGGATGTGGACCGTCTGGGGCGCCTGATGGTCGAGGCCCACATCAGCGCACGGGAGGATTACCAGGTCAGTTGTCCGGAACTCGAGACCCTGGTGCACGCCGCGCTGGAAGTGGAGGGCGTGGCGGGCGCCCGGCTCACCGGTGCGGGTTGGGGCGGCAGCATTGTCGCCCTGGCCCGGGAGGACGTGGTGCCTCAACTGGAGGCCCATCTGCGGGCCCGCTATCGGGAGGTCCACGGACGGGAACCCCAGATTTTCGTGTGTCGTTCCGCTCCGGCGGGCTGTGAAGTGCTCTGGGAGACCGTATGAGCCGCTCAGGTCCGGGCCGACCTGTGCGAGACCCCGGTCGTCCCGTCCAGGCAAAGCGTCAAACCTTCTCCAAAGTCTTGCCCAAGCCTTAGAACACCATTAGTCTTGACCGGGTTCAGGGCCGGGAGGGAGAAATAAATGGGATGCAGCGGCGGCGAAGCCGCCGCTGCATCCATTTATCTTTCCACCTGCGGTCCCGTGCCCGGTCGGATCCCTCCACGGTTTTGTCGAGGTGAGTTTGGCGAGCCTTTCCCCCATGCCCTTTCCATAAGGTGAGAAACGATGCCACACCTAAGATGGGTATGCAACAGGAACCAGGGTTTCTGCACGTTCTTATAAAACCTGATCTTTTCGAAGTGATTTGCCACGTGACGCGCAGGCCTCCTTGGGCTCAGGACCGCAGGGAGAAAAAGAAATTTGTGTGGGGCGGCTTCGCCGCCCCACACAAATTCTTTCTTCACCTATGGTCCTGAGCCCGGTTCGATCTAAGCGAAAGGGGCGGCCCCTATGGCTTCACCCTTCTGTTAGAACAGTGAAAAACCCTGCAACAGGAACACCATTCTCTTGTGGCCTGCTGGATTTTTGGGTATAAATTGGAGACGAACAAGATGGTTTATGTATGGACGCCGAAGGTGGATTGAAGGAGGCCGGCGATGACCCTGATGGAACAGATTCGTCAATTGGACCCCCAGAACATGCTGGGGGAAATTCAGCGTCTGCCCGACCAGATGGAACAGGCCTGGGCCCTGGGCCAGACCCTGCCCCTGCCCGAAGTTCGGGCACCCATCCGACGGGTGGTGATGGCCGGCATGGGGGGCTCGGCCATTGGTGCGGACCTGCTGGCCTCATGGCTGACCCTTCGTGTAGCCATTCCCATCG
Source organism: Anaerolineales bacterium (assembly GCA_015484985.1). Classification (GTDB taxonomy): domain Bacteria; phylum Chloroflexota; class Anaerolineae; order Anaerolineales; family DRMV01; genus S139-71. The sequence goes on from WFUL01000001.1 coordinate 4,653, forward strand.
TCGTATGGCGGGATTACGACCTGCCGGCCTGGGCCAGTGGACCGGAGACCCTGGTGGTGGCTTCTTCCCACTCCGGGAACACGGAAGAGACCCTGTCCGCGTTTCGCGCGGCGGTGGAACGGGGTTGTGTGACGGTGGCCATCACCCGGGGAGGGAAGTTGGGGCAGGCCGCGCAAGAAGCCGGGGTGCCCTGGTGGCGCTTCGAGCATCAGGGCCAGCCTCGGGCCGCGGTGGGATACGGCTTCGTCCTGCCCCTGGCCCTGCTCCATCGCCTGGGCCTGCTTCCCCAAAGCCCTGAAGGGGAACTGGCCGACGCGGTGGCGGCCATGCGGGAGCAACAAAAGCGCCTGGAACCCGACGTGCCCACGGTGCAGAACCCGGCCAAACGTCTGGCGGGGCAGCTCATGGGCCGCTTCGTGGTGATTTTCGGCGCGCAGCACCTGGCCCCGGTGGCCCGGCGCTGGAAGGGACAGATGAACGAAATCGCCAAGGCCTGGGCCCAGTTCGAGGTGCTCCCCGAGGCCGACCACAACACCCTGGCGGGTATCCACCATCCCGAAGCCCTGTTCACCTCGGCCATGCACCTCTTCCTGGATGCGCCCAGCCTCCATCCCCGTAACCGGCAGCGGGTGCTGCTGACCCGGCAGGTCTTCCTGGAGACGGGTTTGAACACCGATCTGGTGGAGGCCCGAGGACCTTCCCCCATGGCCCACCAGTGGACCCTGCTCCACCTGGGCGACTACGTGGCCTACTACCTGGCCCTGGACTACCGGGAAAACCCCACACCGGTGGTGAGCATCGAGGAGTTCAAGCGGCGCATGGCCACGTAATACCCATTCTCCTGTAAGGTGGGGAAAATAAATTGGTGGGGCGGCTTCGCCGCCCCACCAATTTATTTGCTTTCCTGCGGTTCCGTGCCCGGTCAGGACGATGGGTACAATGGATTCGTTTCATGAGGGAACTGGGATAACGTTCAGGGCGGGACGGAAGTATCCTGGGTTTCGGGCATCCGTCCCCAATAACGGATACTTTGGAGGGGCCGTACAAGGAGCGGCCCTCGCCTCTTATTCTTTCGGTGGTAGAAGTCTGTGGCGGGTGACCTACGGTACCGGAGCCAGGCGCCACCACTCGGTGGTCAGCAGGATGCGGCAGACCAGCATCAGGAAGACGAGCAGAAGCAAGCACCCGCAGCCGATGCCCGTGCAAGAACACCCTCGACCGAAGCCGAAGCGCTCTTGGAGGAAGTCGAAAATCCAGGTCAGCAGCGCCAGACGCAACAGGCCACCTAAACAACCGGGTCGTTCGTGCATGGTTCACCCCTTTGTTCCATTCTCAAGACGGTCCCAGTGCTTTTGATTATAATCCCCTTGGTTCGCGCCACCGCCGGCGCGGTGGCCTTATGGTTTGTGGGCCGACCGGAAACGCCATCCCGCGAGTTCTTCAAGGTGCAACGATGCAAGACCTCCTTTCCTGGATGCTCTGGTACATCTGGCTGATGGTCATCGGCCTGGCGGCCGCGCCTTTGGCCTGGCGGCTCTTTCCGGCCCTGCCCGGTCGGGGATGGCCTTACCGTCGGGCTCTGGGTCTGCTGCTTTGGGGCTATGCCTTCTGGCTTCCCGGCGTGCTGGGGTGGACGCCCAACGCGCCCGCGGCCATGCTGAGCGGCCTGGCCCTGGTGGTGGGCCTTTCCCTCTGGGCCCTCCGAGGGCGTTGGTCTCGCTTCCGGGCCTGGGTGAAGGCGCATCGGGCCTACCTGCTCTGGACCGAGGGCGTCTTCCTCACGGCCTTTGCCCTCTGGGCCCTGGTGCGGGCCGCGAACCCCGACATCGTGGGCACGGAAAAGCCCATGGAACTGGCCTTCATCAACGCCACCCTGCGAAGCCCCACGCTCCCCCCTCACGACCCCTGGCTGTCGGGGTACGCCATCTCCTACTACTACTTCGGCTACCTCCTGGTGGCCATGCTGGCCCGGCTTTCCGGTACCCTCGGTCCCGTGGCCTTCAACCTGGCCCTGGCGATGATTTTCGCCCTGGCCGCCGAGGTCCTCTTCGGCCTGGTGCTGGATTTCGCCTGGCCCTGGGTCACCCGACGGAGGACGGGCAGGCCCTTCTACCCGGCGGGCCTGTTGGGGCCGCTGTTCGGCCTGCTGGTGGGGAACTGGGAAGGTCTGCTGGAGGTGCTGCACCGTCGTGGCCTGTTCTGGTCCCGCTTGCCCGACGGCACCTGGGTCTCCCGGTTCTGGTCCTGGGCGCAAATCGAGGCGCTCACCCAACCGCCCCGGCTCCCCCTGCAATGGGTGCCCGACCGGTTCTGGTGGTGGTGGCAGGCCTCCCGTACCGTGAAGGACTTTACCCTCACGGGCCAGCCCATCGAGGTCATTGACGAATTTCCCTTCTTCTCCTTCCTGTTGGGGGATGTGCATCCCCATGTGCTCAGCATCCCCTTCGTCCTCCTGTGGGTGGCCTGGACGTACAACCTGTTCCGGGGAGGCGCTCGGGGACGGGGTCCCGGAGGGATGGCCTTTCCCCACCTGACGGTGACCGTGCTCCTGGCCGGAGGCCTGGCCTTCCTGAACGCCTGGGACTTCCCCATGGCCGTGGCCCTGGGCTTTCTGGCCTTGGTAGTCCGATGGCGGCATCAGGAGCGCCCCTGGAAGACGGTCTTGCAGCGGGCCTTGGGGATGGCGGTGCTGTGGGTCGGGGCCGCGCTTCTGGCTTACGCGCCCTTCCACTGGAGTTTCTCCTCCCAGGTAAAGGGCGTGCTGCCCAACCTCCTTCATCCCACCCGGGGATTCCACCTGTGGGTGATGTTCGGTCCCCTGTTGGTCCCTCTGTTCCTGACCCTGGGCGGATGGGTCAGGGCCCTGAACCTGCCCTGGCGGGAGGTGGCGCGAAGGGGCTGGCTTCCCGCCCTGGGGTTGTGGGTCGGGCTTTTCCTGCTCTCCTGGTTCATGGCCTGGGCGGGATTGCTCTTCATCCCCCAGAGCCTGCAGTGGTTGGATACTCTGGGCGTTCCCGACCTGCCCTCGCTGGTGCGGGCTTCCCTGGCGCGACACGGAGCCTACGTGGCCTCCCCCCTCACCCTGACGGCCCTTATCGGGCTGGCCCTGGTGGTGGCCTTGCGGGCCCGACGGTCACGGGCCATGGCCTTTCTGGCCCTGGTGGCGGCCTGGGCCGCGGTGCTGGTGCTCATCCCCAATCACCTGTACGTGTGGGACCATTTCGGCACCCGCATGAACACGGTGTTCAAACTCTACTACCAGGCCTGGTGGCTGTGGGCCGTGGTCGCGGCCGTGGGTACCCTGTGGGGATGGCGGTACCGTTGGACCTGGCGACGCAACCTTTCCTGGTTGGCCGATGGACTGTGGTTCTTGGCCCTGGCCGCGGGCCTGGTGTACACCGTCCTGGCCCTGCCCAACAAGACGAACAACTTCCGGCCTCCGGAAGGCTGGACCCTGGACGGTTCGGCCTATTGGCGCCGCGCCGAGCCCGATGAATGGGCCGCGGCCCAATACCTGTGGCAGGCCCCTCTGGGCACGGTGGCCGAGGCCGTGGGCGGCAGTTACACCGCGTACGCGCGCATGGCTACCTACAGCGGTCAGGCCAACGTGTTGGGATGGCCGGGCCACGAAATCCAGTGGCGGGGCACCGCGGAACCCCTGGGGAGCCGGGAGGCGGACATGGCCCGCCTGTTCACCACCACCTCCTGGGCCGAAGCCCAGGCCATCCTGAACCGGTACGGGGTGCGTTACGTGGTGGTGGGCCGCTGGGAACGGACCAAGTACCAGGCTCGGGAGACCCTCTTCCGGGAACACCTGCCCGTGCTCTTCCAACAGGGTTCGGTGGTGATTTTTGGATACGACACCCTTCCTTGATTGGACAAAGAGATAAAACAAGCCGCGGCTTCGCCGCGGCTTGTTTTATCTCGCTTTCTCCCTTCATGAGAGAAGGGGCATTATTCCACCGTGAAGGTGGTGCTCCCGCTCCCCGAGGTGTACCCTGCCTTGCTGGCCGTCGCCTCCACCGTGTAGGTACCGTAGCCATCCCGATTGGTGTTCACGCGATACGTGAAGACAGCCTGGCCGTTGGCGTCGGTGGTGCCGGAGCCTGCCCATTGATTGCCGTTGGCCGTGGTGATGGTGATGTCTACGGTGGCTCCTTCCACGGCCGCTCCGGTGTCGTCCGTGACGGTCACGGTGATGGTGACCGTTTCCCGATTGGTATAGATGCTCTTGTCCGTGGCCACGGTGACGTTCAGGGCGCCGCCCGTGTCGCCGCCTCCGCCACTACCCGCTAGGTACTGAAGGGCGTCGTAGGCCTGGACCAGACCGTAGCCGTAGGCCGGGTCGCGGCCGGGGTCACCCAGGTCCTTGGCCGTGGCGTCCAGCGCGGCCCGGATGTCGGCGTTGGTCAGACTGGGGTAAGCGCTCCATACCAGGGCCGCCACGCCAGACACGTGGGGAGTGGCCATAGAAGTGCCGCTCCAGGCCTCGTAACCACTGGCGGGTTTGGTGAGGCTGCTGGTCACGTCCGCGGTGAACCCCAGTTTATTGGCCACCAGGTACTGGCCGTCCTCCTGGCTCAGGCTCAGGGCGATGATGTTCGATGAGTTGCCATCACCCAGGGTGCCGTAGAAATTCCCGGGTTCGTTGTTGTAGATGAGCGCGGCCACGCCTCCGCCGCTTTCCACGTTGCTCACCTTCTCGTAGAAGGTGATGGTACCCCGCTCGCACAGCACCACCGCGCCGCTCCAGTTCCCCACACTGTCGCACAGGCCGCCGTCCACCAGGGGACCGCTGGCCGTTCCCCGGGCCGAGTTCTCAATGTGGTTGGCGCTGTAGGTCACCCCGTCAACCGTGACCTCGTTGATGTCCAGCCAGGGCACGGTGCTCAGCACACCGACGCCGGGCGCGGCCAGTTCCACCTGGTCGTTCTTCTGGGAGAAGTCGGCCACCGTTCCCGTGCTGTCCACAGCAGCCACGGAAATGACCGCGTCATAGGAGGCAGGGTAGGAGTAATCGGTGGTTCCGTCGTTGCCCGCCGCGGCCACGAACAGGATGCCCTGATTGTACAGGTCGTTGAAGGCTCGTTCTTCTTTGCCGTTGCGCAGACTCCCTCCCAGGCTCATGCTCACAATGTTCGCGCCGGCATCCGCGCACCGGTAGATGGCGTCCACCAGGTCCGAGGCCAGGGTCCATTGGCCCTGGTTGTTGAAGACCTTGACGATGTACAGGGACACCTCACCGGGAGAAACACCCACTACACCAACGCTGTTGTTGGCCGCGGCGATGGTTCCGGCCACGTGGGTGCCATGCCCGGCGCCGTCCTCCTGCCAGGGTTCACCGACCTGGGAATATCCACCCAGGATGGGCACACCGACGAAGTCCTCATGGTCCACATACAGGCCCGTGTCGATGACACACACCGTGATGCCCGCGCCCGTGGGTGCGCCGGGGTCCACCACGCCGTCCCGGTCGGCATCCCAGACATCGCGGGCCTGGACCATGTCAATGCCGTAGGGCACCGTCTGGGTTGTGGTTTGCTGAAGCACCGCGGGTGCTGCCTGGGCAGGTTGGGCAAAGAGGTAACGGGGTACATCGTCTTCAATATCCACCACGTTTGGATTCTGACGTAATCCTTGAAGGGCGTTTTCGGGAACGGTTACCACAAACGCGTTGAGTCGGTCGAAACGATAATGGAAACGAGCACCGGCCGCCTGCAGGGCCTTTTCCACCGCGGACCGGGCCCCGATACGAAACTCGACCCAAACCCGACGATGGGTTCGGGCAGCCAAACTCGGCTGAGAGGCAAAGGCGGACAACATCATGGCCAGCCCTAAGGCCAGGGCCGCCGACCACAGAAACATCCGTCGGTGCGTACGCATAGACATCTTCCTCCGTTTGGGGGATTTGGTGTAACCAGGTTGTTATATAGGACGATGAAAGGGAAC
>WFUL01000002.1 GCA_015484985.1 Anaerolineales bacterium
GGGCCAGACGTGGCGGCGAGGCCCGCAGGGCCGCGGAAAGCACCATACCCTTCCCCACACTGAAGACCATGCCGGGCCGAGGGCCGCCCAGGTTGGGGTCTTCTAACCAATCCGGGGGAAGCAAAACCTGAGTGAGAGGCGGCTGGAGCGGCGGAGGAGTGGGTGAAGGGGTCATGGTGGGCGCCAATGTCGGCGAAGGTGGGAGAGGAGTAACCACAACCCCTGTCGAAGTAGGTGTCGTTTGAGGCAAGCCCACGGATGTAGAGGTAGGAGAAGGCGCGGACTTCGGTGTACAGGCGACCAACAACGCCATCAGGAACAACAGGACGAAAGGGCGCAAACGTTTCCACATGTTTGACACTCTCCTTCACCTCAGCGAGAAATTGAACTTCGCGAGAAACAAACGTTTCGAACGAGCAAGGGTCTGCCCTGCCTCCAGGCGAAATACGACAGAACAAGAAAGGCGATGGTCCGACTCCGCCGAACCATCGCCTCGGGCTCAGGATTTCATTGAAGAGCGCGCGTCCAAACACCCAAGTTCGGAGCGGCAGAGACGAGACCTGCTATGAACAGAATACGCACTCCCCTCAACGACGAGCACGCGACCAAAACGGGCAAGCGCGCAGACAAAAGGGCAAACCCAGGTTCACCCCCATTATACTAAACTGACCGGTCATTCAACAATACAGGGCGACTCTAATTGTAATCTCCCACTCCACGCTCCGCACTGAAGGGTCCACCCGTGCGCGATCCATCCCAACATGGCACTCCACATAGCCCGCCTCCTCCCACATCGCTGCCTACTCATGCTCCCCTCCTGACGTTTTCCTGACCTCGCACCCTTATGCTGGAAACGATGTCCTTTGAAAAAAACCTGGGAGGTGCTCTCATGACTTCATCCACCTCTGACTTTGAAGACCCGCGCGTTCTCCTGGAACGCATCCTGGAATCCGCCCGTCGTCTGGGCGTGGAGATGGACGAAGAGGAAGCCCTGCAATGGCTCACGGCCCTGGCCGCGGCTCAGCATGAGGACGAAGTGGTGGTGGACGAAGAAGCGGGTGTCTTCGGTCATCGCATCGTGATGCTGGATTTCAGCCCCGAGGACCTGGCCTATGCCCGCCGCATCGGGCGTCTGGTCGCGTTACCCAATGTGCCCGGACAGGTGGAAACGGCTCTGGCGCTATCGGGCTCCTCGGCCCAATCCCGCATTCAGAGTTACCCCGGCGACCTGGACTTCTTCCAACGGGTGAACATCCAGGCTCCGACCCGGGAAGTTGCCTGCCAGATACTGGCTCAACTTATGCGGGAAAAAGCCCTCACCACCCGCCGCGGGCCCACCTATCAACTCATTGAGGTGAAATTCGGCTCCTATCCGCTGGACGTCATCCGGGATGGCCGGAAGCACAAAAAAGGGGCACCCATTTCCTGGACCCCTGCCGAAGTGGATGCGGGATACATTGAGGCTGAACTTCCCAACGGCATGCCGGTGCGCCTGACATGGGACGAGGTGGCCCAGGACCCCGGATGGTGCAAAATGGACTGGGTGGTGGCCGACCCGGTACGCGGGCGCCTGGCCAATGCCAGTAATATGCTGGACGTCACCTGGGAGGCACCGGACGGGTCCATCCACCCCTTAGACGGCTACCTGGATCCCTACTTCCAGGAAGTCTACCTGGAGGCCGAATCCATCCCCGTGTTCTCCAAGTTGATGCAACATTTGGCGCCCGATGCCCTGGAGGAATACGTACGCCAGTTGGAAGGGGAGGTCCACAAGTACCTGACCAAAGACATCAATTACGGCAAGGCAGCCAAGCGCATGTACAACATCTTCCGCTTCACCGGCCGTTATGAGGAAGCCGCTTTCCTGCGGGAACTCTTTGATGAGCCCGCGACCGTGTTGTATCAGGTCTGGACCCTCATCCGCACCCTGGATGACTGTTGCCGAGCCGAATCCCACATCCCCATGACCACCGTGTTAGCCCAAGCCGACAAACTGATTCTGGATGTGGTGCATGTGCTGGAAGGCGAACGTGAAGCCGAAATCGTCCGACAATTGCTGCGGCTTCGAGATGCGCTGACGCGTCAGGAAAGCGGCCAGGCTTTGAGCGAGGAAGCCGAAGCGGCTCGCGCAGCCGTCATCCAGGTGGTCAACGAGTACTTCTACGAGCGCCTTATCGCCATGCCCAGCATTCGGACCTACATCGAACGCCACCAACAGACCCCCAAACAGGTGCCCAGAACGTAAAGAAGTAAATTGATGGGGCGGCGAAGCGCCCCATCAATTTACTTCGCAGAAGAACGGGTGTAATGCGAAAGGCGTCGTCTCACGACGCGGCGGGGTGCAGTGCCAGGCCCACCGTACCCGGCCCCGCATGCACACCAATGACGGGGCTGAATTCGGCGATGAACAGATCCCGACAGTCCAAACGTCGCCGGACTTCTTCGGCCAGTTGTTCCGCCTGCTCCCGTGCGTGGGCGTGGACAATTCCAACGTGCACAGGGCGCCCTTGTGCGTGCTCCTCCGCCAGTTCCAGGATGCGTCGTAAGGCCCGCTTTTTGGTGCGCACCTTCTCGTGAGCTTCGATTTTCCCCTCTTCGTTGAAGGTGAGGATGGGCTTGATTTGCAACGCGGTTCCCAGATAACGGGCCGCAGAGTTTATGCGCCCTCCACGGTGCAGGTACTCCAAGGTATCCACTACGAAGAAAACCCGAAGCTGCCGGGCCGTCGCTTCCGCCACTGCTTTGGCTTCCTGCAGGGACTTTCCTTCCTCCAGCGCCTTTGCCGCCGCTTTCAGGATGAGCGCCTGCCCTACGGAGGTGATGCGGGTGTCCACGATTTCCACCGGAATGCGGGTGAACTCCTGGGCGGCCATTTGGGCTGACTGCACCGTGCCGCTAATGCCCGAAGAAATCAACAAGGCCAGAATGCCCTCCGCCCCCTCGTCCGCGGCCTGATGGAAGACCTTCAAAAACTCCTGGGTCGAAGGCTGGGACGTCGTCGGCCAGACGGACTTGTCCTGCATCAAACGGGTGTAGAAGGCCTCGGGGGTGATGTCCACGCCATCTCGGTAACGTTCTTCCCCCCAATGTACCCATAAGGGCACCACATAAATCGGATATCGGGCGAGCCATTCTTGCGGCGGATTGGCCGTGCTATCCACTACCAACGCGATGTTCGCCATAGCCGACCCTCCTTAGTGCAGCATGTTAGGCGCTCGTCGAATCTCGCCCCCGGGCCGGCCACGAAAGCCGGGCCAAAGTTGAGGCGATTTCCGAAGTTTCCCGGAGATAACCCTTCAACATGGCCGAAGGCGACGA
>WFUL01000003.1 GCA_015484985.1 Anaerolineales bacterium
CAGATGTTTATAAGAGACAGCGCCCAGGCCGGCAGGGAGGTCCCCCCCTGGACACTTGGGGCTGCATCCCCGCCCTGACCCGACTGCGCGCCGAAGGAAACGTACACCGTGTTCCCCGCCAAAACCTGAATATCCTGATGGGTGCGGGTGGTGGGATTGAACCCTTGCGGCACCCCGATGGAGACGGAGTACATCCCCACAGGCACGTCCTCGAAGCAAACCGCTTCGTCATCCTGGGTGGTGGCCGTTTGCGTAACCTGACCGCGACGGTCCCGAAGGCTCACCGTCCCCCCGGCCAGGTAGGTTTCCGTATCCTCCTCAAACATGCCGTTCCCGTTGTCGTCGTGGTACAGGAAGATGCAAACGGTGCCGAACCCGGGCACTTTCGTGGGTGTGGGCAGCACCGGACTGGCGGTTGGTGAGGGACCGGGGGTAGGCGTCGGGAATCCCGGCAGGGCGTACCCCAACAGAATGGCCTGGCCCGGGCGCAGCACGTCTCCGGGCTCCAGGTTGTTCAGTTCGTACAGTTGCTCTACACTGATGCCCGCGATGGCCGCAATTCGCCAGGGCGTATCCCCGGGCTGGACCACGTAAATGATGCGTCCGTCAGGTAAGGGCGTGGGGGTGGGGAAAGGCGTTGGAACCTGGAGGGGCTCCCCGGCCATGGCCGGATGTCGGGCGCGCATCAAGCCCCCAAGCAGGGCAAGCAACCCGAGACCGAACAAAATCCGCCATAGACGAACCATACCCCCTCCTTGGGAGGGATGCTTTGGGTCAGGCCCGCGGTAAAGGGCAGCGCGCCCACGAAGCCGGGGGATGTGACCCGCCTCGTGAGCGCGCCCCGCCCTGTGCCATGGTCACGCCTCCACCGACATGCCCAGCGCCTCCCGGGCCATGCGTCGCAAGACGGTGTGCAAAATGCCCCGGTTCTGGTAGTAGGTCACTTCCACGGGGGTATCCAGGCGGACGATGACGGGGAAGGCGATTTCAGCGCCGTCGGGTCGCACCGCGCGCACCGTGAGTTCCCCAAAGGGCTTGAGGCCTCGGGCGATGCCTTCGATGTGATACACCTCTTCTCCGGTGAGGCCCAGGCGCTCTACGCTATCGCCCTCCTTGAATTGCAGCGGCAGGATGCCCATACCCACCAGGTTGGCCCGGTGAATGCGCTCGAAGGATTCGGCAATGACCGCGCGCACGCCCAGAAGCGCGGGCCCTTTGGCTGCCCAGTCCCGGCTGGAGCCCGTGCCGTATTCCTTCCCCGCCAGCACGATGAGGGGCACGCCTTCCTCACGGTAACGCATGGCCGCGTCGTAAATGCTCATGACCTCACCGCTGGGGAAGTGCCGGGTCCACCAGCCTTCTTTGTCGGGAACCAGGCGGTTCCGCAAGCGCACGTTGGCAAAGGTGCCCCGCATCATGACCTCGTGATTGCCGCGGCGGGAGCCGTAGGTGTTGAATTCTCGAGGGGAGACGCCCCGGGACATCAGGTACTGGCCCGCCGGGCTTTCCGGCGGGATGCTGCCCGCGGGGGAAATGTGGTCCGTGGTTACCGAATCCCCCAACAACACCAGCACTCTCGCCCCTCGAATGTCCTCCAGAGGAGGCGTCTCCAGGGGGAAGTCCTGGAAGAAGGGAGGCTCCTGAATGTACGTGGAATGGGCGTCCCAGGGGTACAGGGGCGAGGTCAGATAGGGCAGTTCATCCCAGAATTCGTCCCCTTTGAAGATGTCCGCGTACTTCTCCTTGAACAAATCCGGGGATACGTAACGGGCGATGGTCTCCTGGATTTCCCGGGCCGAAGGCCAGATATCCCGCAGGTAAACCGGGTTGCCCTGGGGGTCGTAACCCAAAGGCTCGTTCACAAGGTCGATGTCCACCGTGCCCGCGAGGGCGTAGGCGATGACCAGGGGCGGGGACATGAGGTAGTGGGCCCGGACCAGGGGATGGACCCGGCCCTCGAAGTTGCGGTTGCCCGAGCTCACCGCGGCCACCACCAAATTGTGCTCGGCCACCGCACGGCTCACCTCCGGCAGCAGAGGACCGGAGTTGCCGATGCATGTGGTGCATCCATAGCCCACCACATGGAAGTTGAGGGCCGCCAGGGGCTCCAGTAGTCCGGACTGGCGCAGGTATTCCGTCACCACCCGGGAGCCAGGGGCCACGCTGGTCTTGACGTAAGGCGGTACCCGGAGGCCCTTCTCCACCGCCTTCTTGGCCAGCAGGCCCGCGCCAACCATCACCGAAGGATTGGAGGTGTTCGTACACGAAGTGATGGCCGCGATGACCACCGACCCGTGCCGCAGGGTGACCTTCTGGCCCTGGATGTCGATGTCCACCGCTTTGTCCACCTCCTCCTGGGCCACGCCAAAGCCATGCAATCCTTTGGGCCCGGTGAGGGCCTTCTTCCAGGCAGGCTTGGCCGCGCGCAGGTAGATGCGGTCCTGAGGCCGCTTGGGCCCGGCGATGACGGGTTCCACGGTGCTCAGGTCCAGTTCCAGAGTGTCCGTGAACACGGGGTCCGGCGTGTCCGCGGTGCGGAACAGGCCCTGTTCCTTGGTGTAGCGTTCCACCCGCTCAATGAGCTCCTCCGGGCGCCCGGTGAGGCGGAGGTACCGCAAGGTTTCCTCGTCCACCGGGAAGAAACCCATGGTGGCACCGTATTCCGGCGCCATGTTGGCGATGGTGGCCCGGTCCGGCAGGCTGAGGGAGGCCAGGCCAGGTCCGTAGAATTCGACGAACTTCCCGACCACGCCCTTCTCCCGCAACATCTGGGTAACCGTGAGGACCAGGTCCGTGGCCGTCGCGCCTTCGGGCAGTTCGCCGTACAGTTTGAAGCCGATGACGTCGGGCGTGAGGATGAAGATGGGCTGTCCCAGCATGGCCGCTTCCGCCTCGATGCCGCCCACGCCCCAGCCCAGGACACCCAGACTGTTCACCATGGTGGTGTGGGAATCGGTGCCTACCAGGGTGTCGGGGAAGGCCACCCAGGTGCCGTCTTCCGCCTTCTGGGCCATGACCACCTGGGCCAGGTACTCGATGTTGACCTGGTGAATGATGCCCTTGCCCGGCGGCACCACCCGCAGGGTTTCGAAGGCGTTCTGGCCCCACTTGAGGAAGGCATACCGCTCCTTGTTGCGGCGGTATTCCATCTCGATGTTGCGGCGCAAAGCATCGGGCAGGGCGAAGAAGTCCACCTGAATGGAGTGGTCAATGATGAGGTCCGCGGGAATGAGGGGGTTCACCCGGTTGGGGTCGCCGCCCAGGCGCTTCATGGCCGAACGCATGGCTGCGAAATCCACCAGGGCCGGCACGCCGGTGAAGTCCTGCATGACCACCCGGGCCGGCCGGTACGGTGTACTGGGCCGTTCCTGAGCCTGGGGTTCCCAGTGGGCCAGCCGGATGGCATCCTCCGGCGTGATGCCCGGCTCCCCCGCCAGGCGCAATAGGCCTTCCAGCAGCACCTTGATGGAGAAAGGCAGACGGTCAACGGAAGCGATGCCGGCTTTCTCGAAGTAATCCAGGCGATAGATGCGATACTCGCCGTGGGAAGTGCGTAACACGTCCTGGGCTTCCTGGAAAGGATGGCTCATCTTGGGTCCTCCTGCCGATAAAGGTCCTGTGTTATGGCCACTTGGGTTTTCATTATACTCGGATTCCTGTCCCCTGGGCTTTTCTTGTGATTGTTCTTGTCATTTTTTCTCACGCAGACGGAGAAGACGCAGGGTTTTTCCACTGTTCTAACAGAAGGGTGAAGCCATAGGGGCCGCCCCTTTTGCTTAGATCGAACCGGGCTCAGGACCATAAGGAAGAAAGAATTTGTGTGGGGCGGCTTCGCCGCCCCACACAAATGTATTTTTCTCCCTGCGGTCCTGAGCCCAAGGAGGCCTGCGCGTCACGTGGCCAATCACCTTGAAAAGACCAGGTTTTGTAAGAACGTGCAAAAACCCTGCCCTTGAGGTGAAGTCACCGTCACCAAAGAACGACCAAAGGCAGGTGGACCATCCCGCCTGCCCTTTCGTTTATTCCTCCTCCAGGGCCTGATGGAAGGGATGGCGGGGGTAGGAACCCAGCACCCGCAGGAAGGGTGCAATTTCTGCCAGATGGTTCAGGGCC
>WFUL01000004.1 GCA_015484985.1 Anaerolineales bacterium
GGAAGAGGAGATAATGGCAGGCAGCGGCGAAGCCGCTGCCTGCCATTATCTCTTTACCTCGGCTTTTGTTTTGGGCTTGCCAAAACAAAAAATTTAGGCTATCCTAAATCCGTGGCCTGAAAATCGCGCAGGAGGACGGGTCGGACATGGTTGGAACCTGGTGGATTTGGGCCCTGGTGTTGGGGTTTCTGTTGGGCTGGAGCATGTATCGGGTCTGGGTGTGGCGGTGGGTGCGACGGCGTACCGTCCTCGAAGATGCCCTCAAGGTGCTGCTGGATTGCAACGCGCGTGGCATGCCTTGCGGTGCCGAGACCCTGGCCGCGCGGCTGGGGCTTTCCTTGTCCGCGGCCCTGGCCCTGGCCCAAGAACTGACCCGAAGGGGCTTGGTCCGTATCCAGGATGCCCGCTTGACCCTCACCCCCCAGGGCCGGGCGCTGGCTCTGCACATCCTGCGGGCCCATCGCCTGTGGGAGCGGTATCTGAGCGATTACACGGACCTGCCCCTGGTGGAGGTGCATCGCCGTGCGGACCGCATGGAGCACCGCCTTTCCCCTCAGGACGTGCGACGTCTGGCCGCGGCTTTGGGCCATCCTCGTCGGGACCCCCATGGGGACCCCATTCCCCCCGAAGATGGGGAGTTGCGAGAACCGGGTACCCCCCTTTCCAGTTGGCCCGTGGGTAAGCCGGCCCGTATCGTGCACATTGAAGACGAACCTGTGAGCATTCTGGAACAGATTCTAGCCGAGGATTTGCTCCCCGGTACCCGGGTGGAGGTGCTGGAAACTTCGCCCCAGGGGGTGCATCTGAAGGTCCTGGACGAGGATCGGGACGTATGGCTGGCGGGGGTGGTGGCATCCCACATCCATGTGGTGCCGATGAAGGAAGACGTGCCGCCGAAAAAGCCGGTCATGACTCTGGCCCAGGCTCCTTTGCGCCACCCTGTGCGGGTGGTGGGCCTTTCTCCCCGTCTGCGAGGCCTTTTGCGTCGACGCCTTTTGGACTTAGGTTTCACCCCCGGCGCAAGGGTGGAGCCGGTGATGGAGAGCGCCTTTGGTCGAGGGGACCCCCGGGCTTACCGGGTGCGGGGAACGGTGGTCGCCCTCCGCCGGGACCAGGCGGAGCATATCTTCGTAGAACCCCTGATAGCGGCCGAGGGAGACGGAAGGCATCCTGAACACGCCTCGGCCCAGCCAGAAGGTAGGGAGGGACTGCAGGCGATTGACCAAGCACAACCTTTGACGCGAGGAGGCGCCTGATGCCCGTCAAGCAGCCTGCATCCAAAGTCATGAAACCATCTACCACGGCCAAATCCCGACTTCCGGTGGCCTGCACGGCCTGTCCCTTGCATGTGGAACAGTTGGGTTTGGACTCGGGGAACTGGGACTACTTGGTGGCCCTGGCCGGGAACCCCAATACGGGCAAGAGCACCTTGTTCAACCGGCTTACGGGCCTCCGGCAGCACGTGGGCAACTGGCCTGGGAAAACGGTCACCCGGGCCGAGGGACGCTTTAAATTCAATGGCAAGGTCTACCGGGTGGTGGACCTGCCCGGCACCTACTCCCTGCTCACGGCTTCGGTGGAAGAGGAAGTCGCCCGGGATTTCCTGCTGTTCGCTAACCCGGATGTGGTCATCGTGGTGGTGGATGCGACGGCCCTAGAACGGAACCTCAACCTGGTGTTGCAAATCCTGCAGGTGACGCCCCGTGTGGTGGTGGCTCTGAATCTAATGGACGAAGCCAAGCGCAAGGGTATCCACATCGATCACCGGAAACTGGCTCGCGAGTTGGGCGTCCCTGTGGTTCCCATCGTTGCCCGGACGGGGGAGGGCATTGGCTACCTGATGCAGATGGTGGAAGACGTGGCTACGGGTCGGTTGAAGGCCCAACCCCGAAAACTCCGCCTGAGCCGAGAACTTCGGGCAGCGGTGGACGAACTCGCGCCTCAGGTCGCGAGCATCTTCCCTGAGGTGGCCCATCTGGCCGAGTGGATTGCGTTGCGTTTGCTGGACGGCGACCCTTCCATTGAAGAGGCCGTGCGCACGGGCACCTTGGGAGAGCACATTCGGCGAACCGAGGGATTGGCCCGGGAGCCGGTCATGGGTCCCCAGGTGTTGAGGGCATTGCAAGAGGCGCCGCCCCCCGGTCAGACGCCCAAGGATGCCCTCCTTTCCACCATGGCCCTGCCTGTACACCCTGAGGGCCAGGCCCTTCTGACCCGGGCCCGGGAATTGCGTGATGCCCTTTCGGACACCTTCCGGGATTGGTTGGTGCAAAGTGTTTTCCATGAAGCCGAGACCATTGCGCGCTCGGTCATCGTGGAAGAGGGTTCCCGCGCCCAGACCTGGGAGGAGCGTATTGACCGCATCGTGACCCATCCTTTCTGGGGCCTCCTCATCATGCTCTTTGGGCTGACAGTCATTTTTTGGATCACCATCGTGGGGTCCAATTATCCCTCGGAAATGATCGCCACCGTGCTTTTCACCATTGAGGAGTGGGGTGTCACCCTGTTCCAGAGGTTGGGCCTGCCCTGGTGGCTCACGGGCTTCTTGTGGAACGGTGTCTACCGGGGCTTGGCATGGGTGGTGAGTGTGATGTTTCCGCCGATGGCCATCTTCTTCCCTTTATTCACCATTCTGGAAGACCTGGGGTACCTGCCCCGGGTGGCCTTCAACCTGGACTGGCTCTTCAAGCGGGTGGGCGCGCATGGCAAACAGGCCCTGACCATGGCCATGGGCTTCGGATGCAACGCCGCGGGGGTGGTGTCCACCCGCATCATCGAATCCCCCCGGGAACGGCTCATCGCCATCCTGACGAACAACTTCGTGCCCTGCAACGGCCGTTGGCCTACCCTCATCATGTTGGGGACGGTGTTCGTGGCCTCGGCCTTTCCCGCGGGCGTGGCCGCGTTCATCGCCGCGGGCTCCATCATGTTCGCGGTGTTGGTGGGGATTGTCTTTACCTTCGTCACCTCCTGGTTGTTGTCCCGCACGTTGTTGAAGGGGGAAGCCAGTGCCTTCACTCTGGAAC
>WFUL01000005.1 GCA_015484985.1 Anaerolineales bacterium
GGGTTCCGAAAACGTGGCGCGTCGAACGCCAACTGGGAGAAGGACATCACGAAAGATGAAGACGGACCCGTCCTCCCTCCAGACCTACCGCCAGCCCAAGTATCGGGCCAGCCACTCGCCGTTGTACACCGCGCCGCCCACCGCACCTCGAATGGTGTTGTGACTCAACACGGTGAACTTCACATGGCCCAGGGGGTCGGGACGCACCCGGCCCACCACGGTGGTCATCCCCCGGCCAGTGTCCCGGTCCAGGCGGGGCTGGGGCCGGTCGGGTTCAGTGCGTACCGCGATGACGGGACGGGGCGCGCTGGGCAGGTCCCGGGTGCTCGCCGGCGCTTCATACCCCTCCAGAACCGCCACCACCTCGTCCAGAGAGGCGGGACGCGCCAAGGCCACGCTCACCGCCAGGGTGTGGCCGTCCCACACGGGTACCCGGTGGGTATGCGCGCTCAAGGTCACATCGGCCAAGCGGACCTCTTCGCCCTCCAGCGCGCCTAAAATCTTCCGGGGTTCCCACTCCACCTTGTCTTCCTCGCCCGGAATATGCGGAATCACGTTGTCCAGAATGGCCAGGGAAGGCACCCCGGGATAGCCCGCACCGGAAAGGGCCTGCAAAGAAGCCACGAAGACCCACTTCAGGCCAAAGGACCGATGCAGAGGCGCCAGGGCAATGACCAGCCCCGTGGTCGTACAGTTGGGATTGGTGATGATGGCCGCGGGCCACCCCCGTTCGCGTCGCTGCCGTTCGATGAGCACGATATGGTCCGGGTTCACCTCGGGTACCAGGAGGGGAACATCCGGCTCCCGGCGATAGGCCGAGGCATTGGAGCACACCCAAATCCCTCGGACCGCGAACTGGGGCTCTACCTCTCGCGCCACCCCCGAAGGCAACGCGGAGAACACCAGCCGGGCCTCACCCACACCCGCTGGCGACGTGGGTCCCAACACCATATCCTCGGCCCAGACGGGCATGGGCTGCGGGAGGCGCCAATCCACAACCTCACGATAGCGCCGACCCACCCGGCCTTCGGAGGCCGTCAGGGCCACCACTTCAAACCAGGGGTGACCGTCCAGAAATTGGAGGAAGCGCTGGCCCACCATCCCGGTGGCTCCGAGCACGGCGACGGGAATACGTTCGGTCATGGGTCTCTCTCCCGGTTATCGGATGCCGAAATAAAGACCACCCCCGCACAGGCGGGGGCTTTCGAATTTCCAGGGAACCGAGGATACGAGCACAACCGGCGAGGGTCAGCCCTCCCTGGCTTCTTCGTCGAAGAACAGGGGCAGATGGCCCAGGGCGATGATATCCGCCCACTTGGCCCGTTCGCCTTCGGTGAAGATGGCCGCCTGGGTCACCACCTGGCCTCCGGCCTTTTCCACCACCATGCGCATCCCCTGCAAGGTGGAACCGGTGCTGATGACATCGTCTACCAGAACGACCTTTTTCCCCTGAATCAAGGGACGGTCCTTCTCGTCCAGGTATAGGGTCTGGGGCTTTCCTGTGGTGATGGACAGCGTCTCCGCGTGCAAAGCCTCACCCATATAAGGTTTGTAGGTCTTGCGCAGCACCACATAAGGTTTATTCAAGCGACGGGCCAGGGCATGGGCCAGGGGAATACTCTTGGCCTCCGCAGTGACCAGAACGTCGAAGTCCAGGTCCTTCAGGCGTTCGGCCAGGGCCGCGGCAGCCGCTTCGGTGAGTTCTACATCACCCAGGATGTTCAACACCGCGATGCGCAGCCCCGGCTTGACCTCAAACAGGGGCAGGTCCCGCCGTACGCCCGCCACCACCACCGGATAGGTTTCCCGTTTTTGGGTCATCGTCCTCCCTCCTGGGAAGCGGGATTGACCTTCATTCGCCCAGGTAGGCGATGGCCTCAATTTCCACCCGAGCACCTTTAGGAAGGGCCGCCACCTGAACGGCTGCTCGTGCAGGATAAGGGGCCTGGAAGAAGGTGCTATAGATCTCGTTCATCTTGGCGAAATCGCCGATATCCTGGAGGAACACCGTGACCTTGACCACGTGGTCCAGAGAGGCTCCGGCAGCCTCCAGCACACGCTGCAAGTTGGTCAGGGCCTGTCGGGTTTCGGCCTCGATGCCACCAGGAACCAACTGGCCCGTCTCCGGGTCCATGCCCAACTGGCCGGAACAAAACACCCAGGGGCCCACCTTCACCGCCTGGGAATAAGGCCCGATGGCCTTCGGTGCATGGGGGGATACCACGGCTTCTTTCATCGGTCATCCTCCTCCGGCCAAAATGCAGAAAGCCGGTTCTCGCATCGTCCACCCACATTCAACAGGCTCGGCGGAAGACCCTCTCCGCCTCCCCCATTATAACCGGTCTCCACACAGGCGTTTTTCAAATTCTCATCACCGAGGCTTCGGACGCTACTTGTTTGGCCTGGCGGGAGCGTATTTCAGTTTAGTAGGCGCGAGATCGGCTCTGGGAAGGCCGGACCTGTGCCTTTCTCCCGTCTTCGGCGTGCAGGGATGTCTGGTGCTTTCACCGTTGGCTGAGATACCCGGTGGGCACACCCAGCCTGTTGCCCCAGGCGAGAGCATTGGGCTGACCGGGCGCGAGACCCAAATTCGCCGACGGCGGTCGGCCGACGGCCGTCAGCCTTCTCCTTCGGTCCCGTACCTGGTCAGACCTACTCCAACAACATGGAAATGCGTCTTTGCAACAGCCTTTGTTAGAACATGAAAACCGCCTGGGGTCCACAAGTCGCGGGTCTCAGGAGGAACAAAACCGGGCTTGATGACGAGGATTTGTAGCCCAAATGCACCATCTCTGACGGGCGCTTCGGCTCCCTCACTCACTCATCCACCATACCCGCTTCACGGGCTCTCAAGATAGCCGCGGCACGATCGGCCACTTGCAACTTGGCGAAAATATTGGACACGTGATTGCGTACCGTTTTCTCACTAAGCACCAGCCGTTCCGCGATGGCCCGGTTGGTCAGACCCTTGGCGATGAGGGCCAGGACTTCCCGTTCCCGGAGGGTAAGTTCAGGGAAGGCCATACGGGCAGGGTGGCGGGCCATTTGGGCAAAGTAGGTCATGATACGGTCGGCTACCGCGGGACTGAAAATCGCCTCACCATGGGCTACAGCCCGGATGGCGCGCAGGGTCTCTTCGGCCTCTGCGCCTTTGAGCAAATATCCTCGCGCGCCGGCGCGCATGGCGGCGAACACGCTGTCGTCGTCGAACATGGTCACCACCAGCACCGCCACTTCGGGGGCCTGGGCACGGATGCGCCGTGTCGCGTCCATGCCATTGAGCCCGGGCATGTTCAGGTCCATAAGCACCACATCGGGACGATGCTGCAAGGCCAGTGTCACGGCTTCTTGGCCTGTCGTGGCCTCGCCTACGATGTCCATATCGGGCTCACCCGTCAACAACGCCCGCAGACCAAAACGAAAGACAGGATGGTCGTCGGCGATGAGCACGCGGATGCGCGCGGTCGTCATGGCCTATCCCCCTTTTCCCAAGGAAGCCAGGCCTGCACCACGGTGCCTCCACCGACTCGGTGTTCCAGGGAGAAACGGCCTCCCAACTCGTCGACCCGCTCCTGCATGGAGCGCAGTCCCACACCGGGTTCCAGTGGCTGGGGCAGTCCTCGGCCGTCGTCTTCCACGGTGACGCGCAGGTGGTCCGCTTCGGGACACAGCGTGACCCGGCATGCGCTGGCCCTTGCGTGGCGCACCGCGTTGGTCATGGCCTCCTGGGCGATGCGGAAAGCGGCCACTTCCACCGCTGCAGGCAGGGGAGGCAGGGGGTCGGGCGCCTCTACGGTGATGTGCACGCCGCTAAGCGCGTAACGGGCAGCGCACTCTCGCAAGGAGGCGGTCAGACCCAGGTCGTCCAGGGTGGGTGGACGCAGGTCGTACACCAAACGGCGAATTTCTCGGACGGCCACCTGAATCTGTTCCTTCAACTGGTACAACATGGCCATTGCCTGGAATGTGTCCCGCTCGACCAACCGCGCGATGGCCTCAATGGTCAGGGTCATGCTGGCCAGGCGAGGCCCCAGGTCATCGTGCAGGTCCCGACGTAAACGACGGCGCTCCTCCTCCCGGGCCTCCACCAGGCGCCGCCGGGAACGCTGCAAGTCCGCGGTGAGACGGGCCGCGTGCGCGGCCGCACCGGCTTGGCGGGCGATGCTCTCCAGCAAGGCCAGGTCCGCCTCATGAAAGGCTTCGTCCGGATGGCGGGCGGCCACCAACAATCGGCCCGCGCTTTTCCCGCGGTAGACCAGAGGGAAGGTCTGGGGGGATGGGGTGGGTCGTCCGAATTCGGCCACCGGGGTAGCGTCCTCCTGTTCGTCCAACACCACGGCCACGTAGGGCAATTTCAGCGCTCGGGCCACCGTCTCCACCAAAGCCGCGAGCATGTCCTCCGGTGAAACCGCAGATTCCATGCGCCGACCCAATTGCGAAAGCACCTCCAGAGGCGCATCTCGTTGACCGAAGAGCAGGCGGTTCACCTCCCGCTGCAACCGGGTGCGCAGAGGGAGAAAGAGGACCGCAGCCAGGACGGCCATGGCCAGAGCGAGCGTGGTATTGCCCTGAATTTGGGCCAGGGTGCTCGTAACGACCACACCCAACACGTACACCCCCAATACAAATGCGGTGAGCACGGCGTAGGCCACGGTACGGCTGATGAGCAGGTCGATGTCGTACAGCCGGTAACGAAGTACCGCCAGCACGAAAGCCGCGGGCATAGCCGCAGCGGAAAGGGCCAACGCTCCATTGGCCACCGGTCCGCTCAACTGGCCCAACATACCGGCAAAAGGCATGAGCAAGGCCGCATACATCACCCACTTGATTTGCTGCCGGGTGGTTACATCCCGAGCCCGGCGGTAGCGCAAGACCAGAGAAAGAGCCGCGGCCATCATCAGAAACATGCCCATCAGGGGAATCAACACCCGAGGGTCGTAATCCATAACCAGGGAACTTCGCAGGATGTCCAGGCCAAAGGGATTCTCTACATCGCCATTATTGGGCAGGGAGCCGGGCATCAGGATCATCCAGGCGCTTCCCGCCAAGGCCCAAATCCCACCCAGCCAAGCCACCACCCGCCATCGGGAGGTCAGTAAACGACCGTTAGGAAAGAAAAGGGGAATGAAAATGGCCATCAAGGCATAGGAGAACACCCACATCCAGTTGAAAAGCCCAGACACGAGGATGCCCAGACCGCGCAGCCCCGGTCGACGGTACAGGGTGTATAGGGAGAACTCCTCACTCAAACCCGTAAGCGCGGAGAACAGACCCGTGCCCAGCAGCATCCAACCGATAGGATGTCGGGGATAACGCCGGACAATCAACATACCCGACAGGGTCCCCATCACGGCCATAAGGGACTGAAACCCCCAAAAACCCCAACGGTCCGATTTGGGTACATCGCGATTCAAGAAGAGGAGGAACAAGCCCAAACAGGCCAAGAGCAGCAAGAGGACCCCGAAGAAGGTGGGAAGCCAGGCAATCGAAGGCTGCCGAGCCTGCCTCGAAGGCGTTTGTAACATGTGCATCTCCATTATGCAAACATTATAGCCATTTCGCGATTCGATGCTCATCGAATTTTGGATGAGCACGACCACGCGTGCTTCCTACCCTTTCCCATCAAGGCCTCCAGCAACGGGTCAAGCATCCGTTTCAGAAAGTCCGTAAGGATGCAGGATGAACGTCGCCCGTGCGGTCAGGTCCCGGGCCCGGGGAAGGTCGACTTGCACCTCCACAGCCCAGACGACATGCAGGTATTTTCCCCGGTAACTCCAGGGCGCTTCGGGAAGGGTAAAGGAAAAGTCACGAGTTATGGGCACACCCTGATTCAAGGCGCCCAATGGAAACGTGTGCTCCAACACCTTACCCTCCACCCGGGTCCCACGGCCCTGGGTAAACCATCGAAGGGTTATTCGCACCTCCCGACATTGGGAATCCCGATAAGGCGTAATGGTCAACCGGCCCTGCAGCCGTTCCCCAGGGTGAAAACGCACATCGCCTTGCACTTGCTTGCCATTCAAGAAGATGATGTCCACAGTAGCCTTTTTCATGCGTTGCCTCCGAACACGAGCTTGGGCAGGACTTGCAAAGGAAAGGTGAGGAACAGGTCGGGTTGGTGAGGAATATCCAAACGCACTCGTACCCGCCAGAGGAGATGATTGTGATGTACGGCAAAGGAATGCATGGCGTTGGGTGGAATGCGCAAGGCAAAACGATGGTACAGGGTCTCCCCCGCTTGGAAATGCCCACCCGGCTTTTCGATTTCCTGCACGATATGGTCGTGGGTCAGCGTACGGGTGTGATGAGAAACCCCTCCACGCGTGTGATGATGCGCCCGGAAGCTCACTCGCTCTCGGAGGATGAGCTCCACGACGACTCGACGGATGTGGACGCTTCGAGGAAACCAATGTGTGTATTCGAGCACAAAGGACTCGCCCACCCCGAGCGTATCCCGACTTAACGCAATTTGAGGCTTTCCGATACGAGAGCGAGCCCACATGGACAGCAGGAAGAAGATGGGCAAAGGCACCGTAAACAACAGGCACAGGCCACCCAATACGGCCACGCCCACAGAACCCTCTCGAACCCCCTGGACGACCAGGGGCACACCGAAAAACAAACCTCCTAAACCGACCAGAACAAAACAACCTTGAACCCATTTAGGGGTATCGTTTAGAGGTTTCGTCATACCTACATCTCCTCAAGGGTCTCATGGTGGCCTTCTTCGGCCACATGGAAGGGGACAAAGAGGCTCCTGGGACCGCCGTGTCAAACCCGCAACAGAACCATGCGCCAGATGCGTCCCAGGGTGAAGGGCAGGCGTTGCCAGGTATCGCCATAATTGGTGGAGTGCCATACCTCACCGCTGCTCAATCCGGCGTACACGTGACCCGGAGCGTTGGGGGCTGTCAGCAGCGTATAGGCCAGATAAGGCATGGGTTGAGGAAGCCCGCCGCCTAACTTCTCCCAGGCCGCGCCGCCCGCCTTGCGATAGATGTAACTGTTCGCCGCGCCGTTCACAGGAGCCTGAGAAACGCCTTTCCAGCCTGCAGGACCCGCGGAGACATACCAGACCTCCGGGCGCTCCGGGTCTGCAGCACAGGCCCATCCATAACGGAGGTCCAACCCGTCCTTGGGACGCATCCATGTGCACCCTCCATCCTGGGAAACCGCGGCACCTCCCCTGCCCGCCTGATACACCCACCTCCCATCGCGTGCGTGGAAGACAAGGGTGTGACCGTTCCGCAAGGCACCCTTGCGGTGGTTCGACCAGGTATGTCCTCCGTCTTCGCTACGGATGAGCGCACCGAATCCGATGCTCGCTACAACCACATCGGGATCGATGGGCGAGAGGGCCAGAGCCATAACGGAAGCCTGCCCGTCGAAGGGTTCGGCGGGAGAGACCCAGAAGCGACGTCCTCGAATACGCCGGAAGCCTTCCATTGCACGCCATTTTCTTCCACCATCATCGCTACGAAACACCATGGGCGGCCTGGTGCCGGCGTAGAGCACCCGGGCATCATACGGACTGACGGCCAAGGATTGCACCATAACCCCCTCCAGGCCATGGGACTTCCAGGTGCGCCCGCCGTCGTTGGAGACCAGAATCCCTTCGCGGGTTCCGGCATACACCCGTTTCGAATTCTGGGGATCGACCGCCAGACAGGCCACGGATGGGCAGGAAAAGGGTTGGCTCATCTGCCAAGCACCGTCAGGGCCCTCTTCGGCACGGGTGATTCCCTCCTGGGAGGCGCTAAGAAAAATGCGTCTCATGGCACACCTCATCACAAAAGCCCTGAGCCTTCAAGGGTTGGATGAGCATCATCAGGCTGGGCATTAACCTAACGAAACCCAAGAAAATCGCCCGGGTATATTTTGGGTACCACTTTGAGGGCATCTTTTCGCTTCCTTAATGTTTTTCTGCGAAAGGGGTGGTCAAGTCCTGTCTGACCACCCCCTTCGACCTTCAGTCCTTACGAGACACACGCCTCCGCCGGGTCACCCAACCAAAAATGAACCGTCCAATGCTCGAATTCCATACCGGGATGTCCCTTTTCCAGGTGTTCCCAGGGCGGCGAGGGTTGTTCCGTCATGCTTTCCAGTTCCACAGGGGAAAGGAGAGACCATCAGGCCACCATGCCCAAAACGGCCAAGAGCATCAACAACGTCTCGAGAGCACTGCCACGACGTAAAGTGGCTTGTAACGAGGCCATCTGGGCCGCCTGTTGGGGGGTGGGTGCGCCTCCCTGCGCGGCAATGTCCTCACCCAGTACGGCCATACGCGTGGATGCACGTCCCAGAACACCCAGGCCTATCGCGATGGCACCCAGGCCGGCCAGAGCACCCAGGGTCAAGGGCAGCCGAGGACCCAACATGGCTTCCATTTGAAAACCCCCGGAGACGAAGTAGTACATAGCCAGGCCGGACAGCACGGTCAGTAAACCGGCCGTGGTCATCGCGAGATGAATCCTGTGGGTCAATCGCACCATGACTTGTTGTCCTTGCCGACCCATGCTCATGACTTCTGGCATTAAGACCAGTCCGATGAACAGTGTGCTGCCCATCCAGAAGATGGCCGAGAGGATGTGTACGGAACGCAACACAAACATAAAAGCACCTCCTAAGAGATGGAAAAGGCTGGTTGGTTGGTGATGTTCATCGTACGCTTCCGGTGTCCCGTTGTCATGGGACGGGCGTCCCAACTTTCCTAGGACCATTTGTCCCGCGGCAAAAAAGAAACGGCGAGGGCCTTTTTTCGCCCTCGCCGTTTCCGCGATGGTCCGAATACCCGAAGTCGATTTCTGAACTCAGGGAGCCAACCGTTCCTGAAGTACCTCCAGGGCCTTGGCCAGTTGCGGGTCGGTCTTCGGGTCGGGCTCGTACTGAATCCAGTCGATGTCCTCTTCGTTGAGGGGGACCTCGTAATCCGGGGTCAACCCCTGCTCGTGGATGAGGCGCTCCTTGGGGGTCAACCAGTAGGCCACGGTGATGCGCACAGCTCCACCATCCTGAGGAATAGGAATCCATTCCTGGACCGATCCCTTCCCGAAGGTCACCTCACCCACCAATGGCGCACGGCCGTGATCTTGTAACGCACCGGCCACCACTTCGGACGCCGAAGCCGAACCTTCATTGACCAAAACCACCAACGGTTCCTCCACTGCCAAACCACCACCCTTGGCTTTGTAGACCTCCAAGGTGCCATCACCGAATTGCTCATACAGCACCACTTCACCTTCCGGCAGGAACTGAGACGCCACTGCCACTGCGGTGTTCAAATAGCCGCCGCCGTTGTTCCGCAAGTCCAAAATGAACGCCCTAGCACCCTGCTGTTTCAAATCCCGCAGGGCATCCCGCAGGTCTTCGTCGGTCTTGTCCCCGAACATCATCAGGCGGATGTACCCGACATCACCTTCCAGGAGGCGATATTCCACACTGGGGATTTGAATTCGGGCCCGCTTGATGACCACGTCGAACTCCTGGATTTCTCCCCCTGCCTCACGTCGAATGGTCAGGCGCACTTCAGTACCCGCAGGACCCAAAATGCGGCGCCGCACCAATTCTGGTGCTACACCCGTCATATCTTCACCATCCACAGCGATGATTTGGTCTCCGGGCTTCAAACCTGCTTTGGCCGCGGGAGAGCCGGGAATGGGGGCGATGATGGTCAGATAGTCCTTAGTTACATCCACCCACGCACCGATACCCTCATACTCGCCCTCCAAGGGGGCTTGTGCGTCCTGGAACTCTTGTGGATCCATGTAGCCCGTATATTTATCCCCCAAGGCTTCCAACATCCCCTGAATTGCGCCTCGAACCAACTCCACATCGTTGAGGGGCTGCTCCACGTACTTCTGATGGACCAACTTCCACACAAACCAGAAAGGCTCGAAGAGCTCATCCAACGTGGCCGGTGTGGGTGGAGCCGTCGGCTGAATATCTTCTTCACCACGAACGGGCGTGGCCGTGGGTATTGAAGGCGTGGCGTCCAACGGAACATCCGGCACGTCCCTCGACACCGGTGCACTAGCGGACTTGCGTCCCAGCACCCATCCGGTGGCGAAGGCACCACTCACCCAACAGATGAGAAAGAAAAGGGCAATTAGACCACCCCAAAGCCATCGACGGCGTTCCATTGATCGTCCTCCTTAGCCCAAAAGAACTTTGACGTTCAAGTATAATAGCACATCATACCCTCACGAACATAGCATCGGCTTTTCCCAGGAGGTCGTCCCGGATGGGGGACAGCGTAGCATGTTTTGTAGATTTTGAAAATCTCTACCACAGTGCCAAACACACCCTCCACCTTGGCCCGCAATGGACCTTGTTGGTCAACGCGATTCGTCCCTTGGGCACGCCGTCCATACTTCGGGCCTATGGCAATTGGGCGGTGTATAAGGATGCCCAAGCCCCCCTCCTGGAAGCAGGTTTCGAACTTATCCATACCCCGGATTACCGAACCGATAAAAGGCACGATACTCGCATGATCATCGACGCCATCTCGTTGGGCGTGCTTCCCCATATCGGAACCGTGGTGCTGGGCACAGGAGATAGTGACTTCATCGACGTGGTCTATCACCTGCGCAACCAAGGCAAGCGTGTGGTGGTGCTGGCCGTACAAGCCACCACATCCCCTTTGCTTATCCAGGTTGCTTCTCGCTTTCTCGCATACGAATCCCTCCTCGATCGTCCCGCGAAGAAAGCCCCACCAACCGAAGGTCCCCTGCCCACCACCGAACCTAAACCATCACCGAAGTCTCCTAAGCATTTAGAGGAAGACCGTGTGGAACGCTATTTGCAGGCCATGGCCCGCAAGATTCGTATGACACCGCATCCACAACGACCCGAAGCCCTGTTGGTGTTCTTCCCCCTCCTCAAAGCCTACAGCGGAGCCCGTAGTTTCAAAGAAATCGTGGAAGAATTCCAGCAGTCCATGCGGGAGAAGGGCCGCTTTCCTGAAACCCTCTTACAGTCCCTCCCGCATCAAGTCTTCCACGCCTATGCCCTGGTCTTCGAAGAAGGGGAAGGAAACCTTTGGGACCGTGTCGTTCATCTACGTCCCAACTTGACCTCGGCCAAGGCCTTTTTAGACTGGTGCGACATGGCCCTGACCCTGTGGATTGCCAAAGGGCTGGGGGACATCGGCGAAATCGAGCCCAAGCCCCTGGCCTATGTCCTCTACGCCGATACCCGTCCGGTTTTGGTACGACGGGCCCAACGGGTGTTGGAAATGGCCCGACAATTCTGGCCCCACTGGCCACCGAGGGATGTCCCATGAGCCATTACCAAGCCGTACTCTTCGATTTGGACGATACCCTGTGCTTCTCCCGTCCGTCATACCGGGAGGTCACCATCCACGTTCTGGCCGACCTGGGATACACCTTCCCTCAGGCCCGATGGCGGGCCTTGTGGCGATGGTCCCATGCCTTCTGGGCTTCCTCCCCCGAATTGAAGTCCCTGAAGGAACGTTTTGCCGACGACCCCGAAGGGTTCTGGCATGCCTGGAACGAACGCAAGTTGCGCTTTCTGGGCATTCCCCAGAATGACATTCCCCGGGTCCTTCCGGTCCTGCAGGAGGCCATGCAGACCTGGGCCGAACAGAGCGAGTCCTGGGTCCCCGAGGAAGTGCTCCACACCCTGGCCCGTCTACGGGAGCAGGGCCTGCGTCTGGGCCTGGTCACCAACCGGAGCCAATCCCTGGAGCCGGATTTCCTGGACCGCATCGGCCTGGCGCCTTACTTCGACACCGTGGTCGTAGCCGCGGACGTGGGGATTTGGAAGCCCGACCCGCGGATTTTCCACCTGACCCTGGAGCGGCTGGGAGCGTCGCCCGAGGCCGCGGTGCACGTGGGGGACAATTACTTCGCCGACGTACAGGGCGCCCGCAAGGCCGGATTGACCGCGCTCCTGTTTGACCCCCACGACCTCTTCCCCGAGCTCCCCATTCCTCGACTGCGACGCCTTCCCCATATCTGGGAGCATCTGGACGGCCGCGCATGAACGGGAATCCGGGCCATCCCCTGGAC
>WFUL01000006.1 GCA_015484985.1 Anaerolineales bacterium
GACACTTTCCTGGCCCAGGTCATCAAGTTGGTGGAAGAAGCCCAGGGCACCAAAGTCCCGATCCAGGAATTCGCTGACAAAGTTACGGCTGTATTCGTGCCCATCATCATCACCATTGCCATTCTCACCTTCGTGGCTTGGCTGGTCTTCCCGGACACCATGCGCCGCCTGGTGGAACTGGGCTCCTTCCTGCCCTGGGTTGACCCCACTTTGGGCGTAATTACCCTGGCGGTGGTCTCGACGGTAGCCGTGCTGGTCATCGCCTGCCCCTGCGCGCTGGGCTTGGCCACGCCCACAGCTCTGATGGTAGGCAGCGGACTGGGCGCGGAGCACGGCATCTTGATTCGCAGCGGCGAGGCCATTCAGACCTTGAAGGACGTCCAGGTCATCATCTTCGACAAGACGGGCACCATCACCAAGGGTAAGCCGGAAGTTACCGATGTCGTCCCGCTCAATGGCTTTACAGTCGAAGAGGTCCTTCGTCTGGCCGCCTCGGCTGAGCGAGGGAGTGAACACCCCCTGGGCCGCGCCATCGTGGAACGGGCCGAAGGGGAAGCATTGGCTCTGGAGGACCCCCAGGATTTCCAGGCCATACGCGGCAAGGGCGTGATTGCAAAAGTAGGAGACGCGACCGTTCTAGTAGGTTCACGGCGGTTGATGCAGGAACACGGCATTGACCCGGCGCCAGCCGAAGACCAAATGCGGGGCTTGGAGGAAGAGGCCAAAACGGCCATGCTGGTCGCCATCAACGGTCAGTTGGCGGGCGTCATCGCGGTAGCCGACACCCTCAAGGATGACTCGGTTCTGGCCATCCAGGAACTCCACCGCATGGGTCTGAAGACGGCCATGATCACGGGCGACAACCGCCGCACCGCGGAAGCCATCGCCCGCAAGGTAGGCATCGATTACGTGCTGGCAGAAGTGTTGCCCGACGGTAAAGTGGCCGAGGTGAAGAAGATGCAGGAGCAATTTGGGATGGTGGCCTTCGTGGGCGACGGCATCAACGACGCACCCGCCCTCACCCAGGCCAACGTGGGTATCGCCATCGGCACCGGTACGGACATCGCCATCGAGGCCAGCGACGTTATCCTGGTGCGCGGACACCTGAGCGGCGTTGTGGAGGCCATCAACCTGAGCCGGGCCACCTTCCGCAAAATCAAGCAGAACCTCTTCTGGGCCTTCTTCTACAACGCAGCCATGATCCCCCTGGCCATCATCGGTTGGATGCACCCGGTACTGGCGGAAATCGCCATGGCCACCAGTTCCATCACCGTGGTCACCAACGCCAACCGACTCCGGAAAGTCGACATTCGACCCTCCTATATGAAGACCGAAGACCGGTCCCAGGCCCAACTTTCCGGCCGAACCTCCGAGGCCACGGCCTGAAGGGGTAAGGTGAAGCGGGGTGGGCGCAAGGTCCACCCCGCTTTTTTCAACCATCCTGCCGGATGGAGCCATGAGGAGGAACGGGAACCATGACGTATGCGTACGATGTCATCATTGCCGGGGCCAGTTTTGCAGGATTGGCTGTGGCGGCTCATCTCCGGGGAAGACGCGTGTTGGTCATTGACCACCAGCCCATTGGCGCAGGACAAACCTCGGCTTGTGGTGTTCCCTTGGCCACCCTTAAGGCGTTGAACCTGGAAGACGCGGTTTTGCAAATCCACGACGCCCTCATCCTGCACACTCCAGAACGCTCCTTTGTCTACCCGGTACCCCAATACCCTTATTGCACCTTCGATTACGAGAAACTCTGTCGCCTCCTGTGGGAACGCGCCACCGCGGATTTCGTGGAAGCCCCGGCCCTGGGAGTCCAAGGTCAGCGGGTACGCACGCCCAAGGGCGAGTACGAGGGACGGGTCATCGTGGACGCCAGCGGTTGGCGAGCGGTCCTGGCTTCCAGTCTGCGCCCGGATTGGGTTCAGGGGCAGGCCGTCAACTTCGGTCTGGAGAGTACGGTGCCCTATGCCGATGAGGGCCTGCACTTCACCTACGACCCCAAACTCCTGGGCCGGTTGAGCATTGCCTGGATTTTTCCCATCAACGGCGCGAGTCGCATCGGTATCGGTCGGTACGAGGGCGAAACCCAGGGCACCCTGCGCCTCCTGGACCTGTACCTGGCCGACCTGGGCCAGGCCCGGCGCAAGGTCCACGGCGGTTACTTTACCTACCGCTTGCGGGACCCAGTTCTGGAGCACCTCTTCCTGGTGGGGGACGCCGCGGGGCAGTGCCTTCCCCTGACCGGAGAAGGCATCCGCCCGGCGCTGTACTTCGGCACCCAACTGGGGCGTCTGCTGCGGCGGCACCTGGAAGGGGAGCTCTCGTTGGACCAGACGCGGGAACGCTACCGGCGCTTGGTCCTGCGATATAAAAAGGCCTACGACCTGCTGTACCGCCTGCAGCGCTTACTCCCGCGCCTTCCGCTATCGGTTTTGCAAATCTTCATGGCTTTGGGGACCCGGCCCAGCGTCTACCGCCGAACCCTGCGCCGCTACTTCGCCGCGTTCGCGCTGGATGATGGAGAGCAACCCCAGTCCCCGGCCTTTACCCTGGGAGAAAGCACAGCATGAGTTCCTGGACCCTTACGTTTGGCTTTCAGCCCTTTCGCTCCCGCCCAAGGACACCTTCGTCGTCCACGGTGAGCCCGAAGCCTCCCACGGCCTGGCCCAAACCCTGCAGACGTGGGGTTGGAAGGCTCAGGCGCCAGAGACAGGCCAAAGTGCCGTCTTGACGGCGACGTCCTGAACTTGTTACAAGCCGCCTGGGAACCCGAAAGCGGTTCGTCCCACACCAAACCTAAAGGAGGTGCATCATGGAACACCACAACTGCCATGTGGAACCCTTCGAAAAGCCGGTAGACATGGACGCTCTGCGCCAGTCCATGGTGGCCTATCTGGCCGTGGGCGGCATGGGATGTCCCCGATGCGCGATGCGGGTGCAAAACGCGCTCCTGCGCCTGGAAGGCGTCCACCTGGCCAGTGTCTATCTCGAGCATCAAATGGCCGCCGCGGCCTACGACCCCGACCAGGTCTCCCCCAACGACCTGGTGCAGGCCGTCGCCCAAGCCGGGAACGATGGACGCCATCACTACTGGGCACGCGTCGTGGCCATCATGCCGGCCCAGGAAGCCCTCAGCGACGAGGTCTGGGAATCGTAGGGCTATGATGTTGACCACAACCCAAACCCGCCGGACAAGCGCCCATCTTCCAGAACCCATGATTCGGGTCCGGGACCTGCGCAAAGTGTACCGGACGCGGCGAGGGCCCATGGAGGCTGTACGTGGGGTGAGCTTTGATGTTTATCCTGGTGAGATTTTCGGCCTCGTCGGCCCCGACGGCGCGGGGAAAACCACCACCATCCAGATGTTGTGTGGCCTCCTCACCCCCACCGCGGGCGAGGCCACCGTCGCGGGGGTGGATGTGGTGCGCGACCCCGAGGTCCTGGGCGGCAGGGTGGGCTACATGTCCGAAGGGTTCACCCTGTACGGCTCCCTGACGGTGGAGGAGAACCTGGACTTCTTCGCCCAGCTCTACAAGGTGCCCCCTGAAGTGGCTGTGGAACGCAAGGAGCGCCTTCTGCGCTTTGCCCGCCTGGAAGAGGCCCGTAACCGTCGCGCCGAGCACCTCTCCGGTGGCATGAAGAAGAAACTGGCCCTGGCCTGCACCCTCATCCACCAGCCCCAAATCCTCTTCCTGGACGAGCCCACCACTGGCGTGGACCCCGTTTCCCGACAAGAGTTCTGGAAGTTGTTGTATGAGTTCCTGGCCGAGGGCATCACCATCTTCGTCACCACGCCTTATATGGACGAGGCGGAACGCTGCCATCGGGTAGCCCTCATGCGGCGGGGGGAAATCATCGCCATGGACGCCCCCGAAGCGCTCAAAGGGATGATTCACGGCGTGGC
>WFUL01000007.1 GCA_015484985.1 Anaerolineales bacterium
CACCCACACCGACCCCTCCCCTGCCTCCCCGGGCGGAGATTCAGGGCATTCGTGGGCACGCCCAGCGCTACAACTTGAGTTGTGAATCCGCCAGCGCGGTGGATTGGGCCGCCTATTTCGGCGTTTCCCTGTCGGAGACGGAGTTCCTGCACCGGCTCCCTCGTTCCGACAATCCCAACAAGGGCTTCGTAGGGGACCCCAACGGACGTTGGGGACAGGTCCCGCCGGGGGATTACGGCGTATATGCCCGGCCCGTGGCGCGACTGCTGCGAGCCTACGGGCTGCCGGCCCGGGCGGTGTACGGTATGAGCTGGGACGCCCTTCGCGCGGAAATCGCCGCGGGTCGGCCGGTTATCGTGTGGGTGGTGGGATACGTGTGGACCCACATTCCACCGCAAACGTACCGGGCCCGGGACGGGGAAGAAGTGGTCGTGGTGCCTTATGAGCACACCATGATGGTCATCGGGTACACCCCGCGCTCCGTGATTTTGCTCAACGGCCCTTACCGGACGGTGGTGTCCCTAGAGCGCTTTCTGGCCTCCTGGCGGGTGTTGGGGAACATGGCCGTGGTGTGGGACGGTCAGAAGTAAAGAAAAGCCGCCGATAGAACCGGCGGCTTTTTTGTTCTCTGGCTTCGGACGCTTTATGGAGGACGAAATCCCACCGCAAAAAGTCTACGATCCTCCCCAAAGGGAAAGGAACTTCAGGCTCGTTGGGCTACGGTCAGGCGGGGACGGAACTTGTACCCGTAAACGATGATGCCGCGTTCTCCCTCCACCGTGCGCAGTTTCCGGGTCACCATTTCCACGGGCATGCCGATGTAGGGCTCTTCGTCGCCCAAGTCGGTGAGTTGCGCCGTTACCCGTGGACCTTCTTCCAGTTCCACCAGGGCCACCACATAAGGGGCCTGGGCTTCATACCCTTTGGGCGGCTGGGTCACCACGGTGAACGCGACCACTTTCCCCCGTCCCGAGAAGGTATGGTCCGTGCGGGCTTCCTGCTTGCACGCCGGGCAGATATCTCGCGGTGGAAAAATTTTGGTCTGGCAGTGGGGGCACACTTCACCCTGCAGGGCATACCGTTGTTTCTTCAATCGCCAGTGGCGAGCCAGTTCCATGGTGCACCTCCCGTTCCGCTGTCCTTTACGCAATGGTCAAGGTAAACCTGCGCAACTCTCAAAACCTCTCAACCTGGGTCAAGGCCGTTGCAGCACGTGGGTGACGGCGGTCGAAGCCGGACCGCCCAGAGCCTGCACCACACCGACGCGTGCGTGGGCGATTTGGTTGTCCCCGGCCTGACCGCGCAGTTGCCATACGGCTTCCACCACCTGGAACACGCCTGCCGCACCTCCGGGGAACCCGCGGGCCTTCTGGCCGCCCAGGGTCAGGATGGGCAACTCGCCGTCCAGGCCGAATCGGCGTTCAGCGTCCTGCCAGGCCTGACCGGGGTCCGCGTAGCCCACGGCCTCTAAGGTGAGGGGCACGTAGACGCCGAAGAGGTCGAAGGGTTCGAAGAAGTCGACCTGGTGAGGAGAAGCGCCCGCTTCTTCCAAGGCCCGGTGGAAGGACCGGGCTGCCGCGGTGAAGGCCAGGGGGTCCTCCCGGTCGTGGAGGGCCAGGCGGTCGGTGGCCGCGGCAGAGCCTGCGATGCGCACCGCGGGCCGGGGCAGTTCCGGCGGCAGTACGTCGCGCGCGGCCAGGAAGACCGCGGCCGCGCCGTCGGCATAGGGGGCCATGTCGAAAATGGTCATAGGTGGGGCCACAGGCGCCCCGTGGCGGTAGTGCTTCTCCGAAATGGCCCGGCGGAACATGGCGTAAGGATTGCCCACGGCATGACGGTGGGCCAGCAAGGCAAAGGGCATGAACGCGGTCTCCGGTGCGTTGTAGCGCTCCCGGTACATCTGCATGAGCCAGGCGGCCTGGGCCGCAGGGGTCAGCCCCGGCTCGGCTTCGTAATCCGCGTCCAGCGTCGCGGCCATGGCCCCTTCCACTTCCGGCCCTACCACGTCGGTGAACTTCTCCACACCCACCACCAGGGCCGCGTCCAGCGCGCCGGAAGCCACGGCTAGGTAGGCCTGCCGCAGCGCCATTCCCCCTGACGCACCCGCCGCTTCCACCGTTACGGCTTCGATGCCCTCCAACCCTGCATAGTCGGCCAGCAGAGTCCCCAGGTGGGTCTGGTGAGCCGTCAGGGGGGCGAGCATGTTGGCCACGAAGAGGGCCTGGGGCTGCAGGCCCGCGGCCTCTTCCAAAGCCCGGTGCATGGCTTCCCAGGCCAGGTCCCGCAGGGAACGGTCCCAGTGCTCTCGGACAGGCGTCGCGCCGATGCCTACGATCCACACCTCGCGCATGGTGTTCCTCCCGATGATTGTCGGCGGTCAGTGGTCAGTGGTCGGCGGTCCGCTCACTGCTGACTGCCCACTGCCATCTATTCCGCCAGTTTTCCGCGGTAGCGCACGTACAGGCCGTAGTCGATTTCCGTGCGGCGGGCGATGTAGTCCTCGGTGTGGGGGGCACGGTCTCGACGCTCCAGTATCGCTTCGGTGACTTCCAGAGCGAAGGCGTCGGAACCGGCCCCTGAGCCAAAAGAGGTGACGAAGATGCGGTCGCCGGGTTGGGCCACATCCAGAATGGCCGTGAGACCGATGAGGGCCGAAGCCGAGTACGTGTTCCCAATACGGGGCACCAGCAAGCCCGGTGCGATTTGTTCCGGAGTGAAGCCCAGCATTTTGGCCACCCGTTGAGGGAACTTGGTGTTGGGCTGGTGGAAGACCGCGTAGGTGAAGTCCTGGGGCGTCATGTCCAGGGCTTCCAGCAGGCCTTTGGCCGCCTGGGTGATGTGGTGGAAGTACGCGGGCTCGCCGGTGAACCGCTGGCCGTGGGCGGGATACTTTTCCCCTTCCCGACGCCAGAAGTCGGGGGTGTCCGTGACATAGGAATATGTGGCCAGGATACGGGCCAGGGCGTTCTCCGCAGGGCCCAGCACGAACGCGGCCGCGCCCGATGCCGCGGTGAATTCCAGCGCGTCGCCGGGCCGGCCTTGCGCGGTATCCGCGCCCACCACCAGGGCGTAATCGGCCATGCCGGAACCCACCAGGCCGATGGCCGCGACCATGGCTTCGGTGCCCGCCTTGCACGCGAATTCCCAGTCGCCGGCCTGCACCGAAGGGGCCGCGCCCAGGGCATCGGCCAGCAGGGTGCCCGTAGGCTTCACCGCGTAAGGGTGGGATTCCGACCCCACCCACACCGCGCGCAGGGCTTCGGCCGAGACGCCTGCCCGGGCCAGCGCATTGCGCGCGGCCTCCAGGGCCATGGTGAAGGTATCCTCGTCGGGTCCGGCCACGGCCTTTTCCTGCACCGGGTGCCCGGCATAGCCTCCGTGCCACACCCGACTGATTTCCGAGGCCGGAAGCCGGTACCGGGGGACGTACGCGCCGTATCCGACAATGCCCACGGAGCGCTGAGGGAACAAGGGTTCGGTCATGGGTCACGCCTCCCCGAGGAATGCCATGAGGCTTACATGCAAGGTATGTTTGTAAGGAAAAGGGACTCTCAAAACCTATCAAGGTGGGGTTTGGACAGAGTGCACTCAAAAGTTGCCCAGGAGTAAAGAAGAGATAATATGGCAAGCGGCTTCGCCGCTTGCCATATTATCTCTTCTATCGTTCCCGTTCCTACCGGCAGGGCTTTGAAGATTACGAAACGTACCTGGACCGGCTCTCCCGCATCTTTCGCGAAGTGCATCGGGTAACCCGTCCCGGAGGTTTCCTCGCCATTGTCGTGGGTACGGTCCTGTTGGACGGGCAGTTGTATCCTCTGCCTTTCGACGTGGTTTCCCGATTGAGTCGCGAGGGTTGGGAGTTCCA
>WFUL01000008.1 GCA_015484985.1 Anaerolineales bacterium
CGTAGACCGTGACCTGCCAGCCTGCCCGGCGCAGCCGGTAGGCCGCGGCCAGTCCGGTGAATCCGGCGCCGATGATGGCCACATGAGGCATGGAGGTTCCTCCTGGAGGGGAAGATAGCAGATGGCAGTTGGCAGTTGGCAGATAGCAGAGATAGCGGATGGCGGATAGGGGACCATTCTCTGTTATCCACCATCTGCCAACTGCTATCCGCTATCCGCCATCTGCTCCTCTCGCGATGCGCAGGGCGTCGGTCAGCCGGAGGGTACCCTCGTAGAGGGCCCGGCCGATGACCACCCCGGCCAGGCCGGCGTCCCGGGCCTGGCGGACGTGTTCCAGGCGACTGACGCCGCCCGCCAGCAGCACGTGGGCCCGGGTCCGCCGCGCGATGGCCGTGGCCGTGTCCACATCGGGGCCCTGCAATGTGCCGTCCCGGGCCACGTCGGTGTACAGGAAGAAACGAATCCCCCGGTCGTTCCAGAATTCGGCCAGGTCCAGGGGGGAGACCTCCGTTTCCTCTCGCCATCCCGCGATGCGCACCCTGCCGCCGCGGGCGTCCAGGCTCAGCACGATGCGGGCCGAACCCCAGGCATCCAGGCCACGGCTCAGGTCCAGGGGGCGCTTCAGGGCCATGCTCCCCACCATGACCCGATGCACCCCCAGGCGCAGCAGGTTGTCCAGGGCCTCATACGTGCGCACACCGCCGCCCCACTGGAGGCGCGCGCCGTATCGGGCCGTCAGGTCCAGCAGGGCCGGGAGCCAGGCCCGATTGGCCGCGTCGTCCTCGCCCAGCGCGGCGTCCAGGTTCACCACGTGCAACCAGCGGGCGCCGGCCTCCAGCCACTGCCGGGCGACCTCCCGCGGGTCCGAGGCATAGGCCGTCTCCCGCTCCGGGTCCCCTTGCATCAACCGCACCACCCGACCGTGGCGAAGGTCAATCGCCGGGTAGACGTCGAACAACACACCCATG
This sequence comes from Anaerolineales bacterium, assembly GCA_015484985.1. Classification (GTDB taxonomy): domain Bacteria; phylum Chloroflexota; class Anaerolineae; order Anaerolineales; family DRMV01; genus S139-71. The sequence goes on from WFUL01000008.1 coordinate 969, forward strand.
GCTTCCCTCAAGGGTGCAATCCGGGGAAGGTCAGGCCCGCGGTCTCGTCGAAGCCCAGCATGAGGTTCATGGCCTGCACCGCGGACCCGGCCGCGCCCTTCATCAGGTTGTCGATGGCGCACATGGCGACCAGGTGGCCGGAGGCCTCATCCAGGGCGAAACCCAGGTCCGCATAGTTGGACCCGGCCAGAATCTTGGGGTCGGGCACCCGGTGAATCCCCCGCCGTTCCTTGACCAGCCGCAGGAAGGGGTTCTCCTGCACCGCCGCGCGGTAGGCCTTCCACAAGTCCTTCTCCGTCACGCCCGGCCGGACCCAGGCATGGACCGTGGCCATGGCCCCCCGAATCAGGTCTACCGAGGTCATGGTGAGGTAGACGTCCGTCACGCCCAGTTCCTGGATGACTTCCGCGGTGTGGCGGTGCCCGATGGGCGCGTAGGTACGCACGATGCCCGCCCGTTCAGGGTGATGAGAGCCGGGGTTGGGGTCCGCGCCGCCTTCGGAAGACCCCACCTTGATTTCACCGATGAGCCCCCGTTCCAGGTCCACCAACCCCGCGCGCACCGCGGGCCAGATGGCCAGGATGGTGGCCGTGGCGTTGCATCCCACCCCGCTCACATAGCGGGCCTGACGCAGTTCTTCCCGATGCAATTCCGGCAAACCGTAGACGAACCGGGAGAGCCATTCCGGTGCCCGGTGGGGTTCGCCATACCAGCGCTGGTACAGGTCGGGGTCCTTGAGGCGAAAGTCCGCCGAGAGGTCGATGAGGTACGTGGCCAGGGAGGCCCAATGCTCGATGTGCTTCTGGGCTTCCCCATGGGGCAGGGCGAGGAAGAGCACGTCCACGGGCTCCAGCGCGTCGGGATGGACGAACTTGAGTCGGGTCCGCTTCCTCAGATTAGGGTGAACCTGGTAGACGTAGTATCCGGCATACCGTCGCGAGGTCACCTGGTGGACCTCTACCTGGGGATGGTCCAGCAAAAGACGCAACAACTCGCCGCCGGTGTAGCCCGAAGCGCCCACGATGGATGCCCGAATCATGTGACCTCCTTTTGGCAGATGGCAGATAGCAGATAGCCGTTGGTCGTTGGCGGTCGGCGGATTGCGGTCCGCGGTCAACTCTGCGTCAGAGCCTTTTCCACCGCGCGGGTCATCTCCCGCGTGCCCACGGGTTCCTCTTCTACGGCCAAGTCCACGGTACGGTAGCCCTGTTCCAGCACCCGTTCCACGGCCTCCTCCACCGCGCGCGCCTCCTCCTCCAGACCCAGGGAGTGGCGCAGGAGCAATGCGGCGCTCAGGATGGCCCCAAGGGGGTTGGCGATGCCCTGTCCCGCGATGTCGGGTGCGGAGCCGTGGACGGGTTCGTATAAGCCTCTGGGGAACCCATGACGGTTGTGGGTTTCCCCCAGCGAAGCGCTGGGCAGCATCCCCAGGGAGCCCGCCAGGGCCGCGGCTTCGTCCGTCAGAATGTCCCCGAACATGTTGGCCGTCACGATGACGTCAAAGGTGGTGGGACGGCGCAGCAGATGCATGGCCGCGGCATCCACCAGCATGTGCTCCAGGGTCACCTGGGGGAATTCCTCGTCCACCACCTGCTGGACCACCTGACGCCACAGCCGGGAGGAGGCCAGGACGTTGGCCTTGTCCACGCTCACCAGATGACGCCCGCGCTTCAGGGCCAGCCGCGCGGCCACGCGGGCCACCCGACGGATTTCGGCTTCGGTGTAAACCATGGTGTCGTAGGCCCGTCCTTCCCTGGGCTCCTGGCGGGGTCCGAAGTACAGGCCGCCCGTGAGTTCCCGCACCACCACGAAGTCCGTTCCCCGAACGATTTCAGGCTTCAAGGGGGAAGCGTGCACCAGAGCCGGGAACACCCTGACCGGCCGGAGGTTGGCGTACACCCCCATGGCCTTCCGCAGGGCCAGCAGACCCTGCTCCGGTCGCACGGGCAGGTCGGGCCGGTCCCATTTAGGGTCCCCCACCGCGCCCAGGAGCACGGCATCGGCCTTCAGGCAGGCCTGGAGCGTGTCCGGGGGCAGGGGTTCCCCCGTGGCCTCGATGGCCGTCCCACCGATGGGGTACTCCTCCAGGTGAAAGACGTGCCCGAAACGTCGCGCCACGGCCCTGAGCACCGCAGCCGCCGCCCCGATGACCTCCGGGCCAATGCCATCGCCGGGAAGAAGAACCAATCGCGCCTCCATGGGGAACACCTTCCTCCAACCGTGGCCGTTTTCGAACGGAAGCAGTTATACCAAAAAAGGGACGGTCCACGGACCGCCCCGTTCCATGGGCATGGAGGGACTCGAACCCTCACGCCGTTGCCGGCACGGGATCCTAAGTCCCGCGCGTCTACCAATTCCGCCACATGCCCATGTCCCTGCACGATTATACCGAAATCCCCGAAGGGCTCATCTGAGAAAACCTCCTGCAGGGCTTTTCATTCTGAAACCCCTTGTCTCCATTTTCCCTCTATGCTATCATGCGGCAAACATATCATATTCCCGGAGGTGGCACGATGCGTTTCATTGATCTGTCGGCTCCCATTCGGAACACACCTCCCGAAACCCCCGAACCCTTCCAGGTGCACATCCAATACCACAGCCATCAAGAAGGCGCGGCCCAAATCGAGCACTTCTTCAAGGTGCCGCGCGACCTCCTCAAGGACGGTGAGGGCTGGGCCACGGAGACCATCACCCGGCTGGGCACCCATGACGCCACTCACGTGGACGCGCCCTACCACTACAACTCCCGCATCCAGGGCAAACCCGCGGCCACCATCGACCAACTTCCCCTGGAGTGGTTCTTCGCCGACGGCGTGGTGCTGGACATGACGGGCCGGGAGCGAGGCCAAGTCATCACCGTGGAGGACATCCAGAAGGAACTGGACCGCATCGGGTACACCCTCAAGCCCCTGGACATCGTGCTGGTGCGCACCGGGATGGACAAGTTCTACGACCATCCCAACTACTTCCTCATGGGGCCCGGCGTCAGCCCCGAGGCCACCCGCTGGCTCTACGACCAGGGCATCCGGGTCATGGGCATTGACGCCTGGAGCTGGGACGCACCCCTGGACATCCAGGCCCAGGCCGCGCTGGAGGCCCGAAAGCCGGGCATCTTCTGGGCCGCGCACCAACTGGACCTGCCCTACGCCCAAATCGAGCGGCTGGTCAACCTGGACCAACTGCCGCCCCATGGCTTCAAGGTGGCCGCGTTCCCCCTGAAAATCGAGGGCGCCAGCGCCGGCCCCGCGCGCGTGGTCGCCATTCTGGAGTGAGGCGGAGAGCGGTAGCAGATAGCAGATAGCAGATAGCGGATGGCGGATAGTGGGAGGTTGGGGAGAATCGACGGACCATTTACGTTCCGCCACCTAACCAACCACCAACCGCCATCTACCATCTGCCATCTGCTATCTGCTCCCATTTCCCCCGAAGGAGGTTGAGGATGCGGTACCGAAGGGTGCGCCTGCAGGATGGTTCTTATGCCGTGGCCGTGTGGTGGGAGGACCAGTGGTTCCCCCTGACGGCCTTTGAAGAGGAACTGGGGGAGGCCGCGCGGGACCTGGTGGCTCTGCTGGCTCAGGGTCCCGAAGGGGAGGCCCGGTTGCAGGACCTGCTGGCCCAGGGCCGGGAGCCGGAGCCCTTCGACCCCACGCCCCTGCTCCCCTTCCGTCCTCTGACGTTTCGAGACTTCATGCTCTTCGAAGCGCACGCCATTCAGGCCACCAAGGGCTGGCTGCGACGCTTCGCGCCCACGGCCTACCGGGTGGTGAACCTGTACGAAGCCATCTTCAAGAAACCCCACCCCAAGGTGCGGCCTTCGGCGCTGTGGTACCAACGGCCCATCTACTACATGAGCAACCCCCTGTCCTTCATCACCGAAGGCGAGACCGTGCCCTGGCCGTCCTACACCCGGGCCCTGGACTACGAACTGGAACTGGGTTTCGTCATCGTCCGACCCCTGCGCAACGCCACGCCCGAAGCAGCCCGGGAGGCCATCGGCGGCTTCTTCGTGCTCAACGACTTCTCCGCCCGGGACGTACAGGCCGCGGAGATGCGCTCGGGCTTCGGTCCGGTAAAGGCCAAGAACTTCGCCACGGCCATGGCCGCGGAAGTGGTGAGCGCGTGGGAGGTCCTTCCCCGCTGGCAGGAACTCCAAGGCCGGGTGCTCATCAACGGCACGGTGGTGGCCGAAGGCCGCGCGGCAGGCCCCCGGTACGACATCACTGAAGCCGTGGCTTACGCTTCGCTGGGCGAGACGCTACACCCCGGGGAAGTCATGGCCACAGGCACCTTCCCGGGATGCTGTGCGCTGGAGTCGGGCCACTGGCCTCAACCCGGCGACCGGGTGACCCTGGAAATCGACGGCATCGGACGCCTGGAGAACGTCATCGGCGAGCCGGAGGGCGGGTGAAGCAGACGGAGACGGGCAGGGCAGCACGCACACCGCTGCCCGCCCGTCCTCTCCTTTCCATCCACCAACAACCAACGACCGATTTGACCGGCTCTCCACCAACGACCAGAGGACTGGTGGGAAATTCGATGATAAAGGGTGTGTCCGGATAGGTATTCGACCACTCGAACACGGGATGCTATTTTCCACCGCTCTCTTCAAGCATTTCAAGGAACCGACGAGGCGAGACGATGGGAATGCCCCGGAACGGAGAAAGTACGAGCAAATCCTCATCTCCGCTTACGATGACGTCGGCCCCTCCGCTTACGGCCACTTCCAAGAACTTGTCGTCATGGGGATCGCGACACGCCCGGATGGTCATTTGGGGCGCCACGCGTTCACCCCGGAGCAGAATCAAAGCCACGACGGTACGGATGTCCTCTTCGGTCAAACCGTACTTCTTCTGGATACGAGGCCGACTCAATACATCCACCAATTCTTGCAACGTTGCATCGCTGTAAAGCAGCGTATAGCGTCCTGCGCGCAAATGAAAAAGCACGGGCCCCACCGTACCTTGGGGTCGGATAAGGGCCCGCACCAGGATGTTCGTATCAACCACGGCTTTCATCGTTGTCGTACCTCGTTCAAAGCCCTTTCGACGTCGCCCGCGATTTCTTCATCGGAATGCGCGGCGTTCCGTTCGGCCATGCGGGCCAGTAAACGATCGAAGCGGGCCAGCACCTCCTTCTCTTCCAACTCCATAAAGCGCAAGAAGACCTCGTAAGGAATGAGCACCGCTTCGGGACGACTGCCTCGAGTGAGGACGTAAAACACGCCTCGCTTGGCCACCTCATCGAACACCGCTCGGAAACGCCTCTGCAGCTCGGTGACTCCGATAACCTTCTGCATCTCGACCTCCACCAATACTTATCCAGATACATACCCGGATACATATCCTGACCTACATTCTACCCCCTTTTTTCCTTCGGGTCAAAAAACTTGCCGCACAAACGCGGGTGCAACACCGGAGAGCAGGAGGCCGATGACCGCGAAGACGCCGAAGAGCACGGCCCGGTGCCTGACCGTGGCGGCCCGTTCGAAGGTAGCGTTGCGGATGTCCCAGCGCATTGCGTCCCGCAAGGCCCATACGGCCAGTGCCACGGCCCTCCAGTGCAAGAACGACATGTGGAGGACCTGAACCACATGCAGGTTTGGAAACCTATGTGGCCCAGTTCCAGACCCTGGTGGTCGAGCTGGCTCTGGAGAACCGCATCCTGCGGGCGGCTTTGCAGCAGGTCGGGTATCGACCCCCAAACGCCGCCATGCCGTCCTCCAGCGCCTGCACCGGGAAGGGGCCATCTCTATGCCCCAAGCCTGCGGTGCCTTGGGCCTGAGTCTCAGGTCTTTTATCAATACCTTTGCCGCCAACAAAAGCACCGGGTGACCCTGGAGATGGCCCTGGCGTTGTTGCAAGATGTGGGTCGTCGGCACCCCCAGTTGGACAAGACACAGCCCACCGTTCACCGCCCGCGGCGCTCACGGCCCCGTATAAATGCGCGTGTCCGGACGGAAGGCGTACCACGAGAACCAAAAATGGTGCACGCCCTCGGACACGGGAGCCAGGGCCTGTCCCTGTAGGGGGCCTTCCAGGGCCCGGCCGGTGAGCACGTCCCAGCGAGTGCCCGTCTCTCGGTCCAGGACGGCCCCGTTCCGCTCCTGGAAGGTCAGCACCCGGTCGTCCACGGTGCGCCAGTAGGCCAGCACCGTGCCCACCTCTCGGCCCTGGTTGATGCGCGCCGCGTCCAGGGGTGAGGCCACCCCCGACACCCAGAAGAGCACCACCGGCCGACCCGCCACCCGGTTGTGTGCTATGCCCATCGGGCGGACCGCTTCGTATGGGTAGTCCGCAGTTTCGGCTTTGGTGGCAATGGAACGCATAGGTCTGCCCGGGTCCGGGACCGAAATTCGCCGAGGGCGGTCGGTGAACGGCCGTCGGCTCTTTCCTGTGGTCCAGAGCCTGTCAGGCCTGTGCGAGCGCTGGGTGCTCTTTCCAAAGCGGCATCACCTTATTCTTCGGCAGATTTTGAATGCACCCCTTATTCGGCCTTCCTCATCTTGAGGTGCCTTGGGGTATGATGAAAGTCAGGCCGGGTTCGATGGATTCCACTCTAGGAGGTTATTTATGCCGAGTAAACGTTCCATCACTGTAGAGGACCTGTACCGCTTCCACCTGGTGAAGGACCTGCGAATCTCACCCGACGGACAATGGGTGGTATACGTGGTGGAGCGGGTGGACCGCAAGACCGAGAAGAAGTACACCAACTTGTGGCTGGCCCCCACCCAGGGCGGCTGGCCCAAGTCCTTCACCACGGGCGATCAGCGGGACTTCATGCCTCGGTGGAGCCCCGATGGGCGCACCATCGCCTTCCTTTCCAACCGCGATGACGAAAAACAACCCCAAATCTACCTCATCGACCTGGACGGTGGCGAGGCCCGGAAACTCACCGACTTTCGGGGGGAAGTGGGGGAAATGGTCTGGTCCCCCGATGGGACCCGGCTGCTCCTCCAGTTCCGCAAGAAGGACCCCGAAATCGTGGAGATGGAGAAGGACCCCAAGAAGCAGGAACGGGGCCTGGTGGAGCGCCACATCACCCGAATGTTCTACAAACTCGACGGTTACGGGTTCCTGCCCAAGGACCGCTGGCACCTCTACCTGGTGGACGTGCGCACCGGCAAAATGGTCCAACTCACCGACGGCTCCTATGACGAAACCTCGCCCACCTTCACCCCCAACGGCAAGTGGATTGTGTTCGCCTCCAACCGCTCCGACGACCCTGACCGAAAGCCCGACGCGGTGGACCTGTGGCGTATCCCCGCGGCAGGCGGGGAGATGGAACGCATTCCCACGCCTTATGGCCCCAAGCACAGCCCCGCGGTCTCGCCCGATGGCCGTTTCATCGCCTATTACGGCCGCATCGGCGAGGGGGAATGGTGGCGGAATCAGTCCCTGTGGGTGGTACCCTGGGAGGGCGGCGAGGCCCGCAACCTCACCCAGGGCCACGACCTGCACGCGGCCGTGGACATCATCAACGACGTCATCGGCGCGTGGGCCACGCCCCGGCCCCTGTGGAGCTCTGATGGGCAGTGGCTCTACTTCCCTGTGGCCCTGCACGGCAAGGTACAGTTGTGGCGCATCCGGCCCGATGGGTCCGAGATGGAAACCCTCATCGACGAAAAGGGCGCGGTGGGCTTCTTCGACCTAGATAGGGAAGGCCGCCGGCTTGCCTATTTCTTCGGCACCCTTACCGACCCCGGCCAAGTGTACGTGCTGGACCTGGAACGCGGCCGCTCCCGACGGCTCACCAACCTCAACGCCTGGCTCCGCCGGGTGGACCTGGGCACCGTGGAGGAAGTCTGGTTCACCGGCCGGGACGGTTACCGCTTGCAGGGCTGGATTGTGAAGTCTCCCGGTTTCGACCCCGCCCAAAAGTACCCCTCCATCATGGAAATCCACGGCGGACCCCAGACCCAGTACGGCTTCGTCTTCATGCACGAGTTCTACTACCTGGCCGCGCAGGGGTTCGTGGTCTACTTCAGCAACCCTCGTGGTGGCCGGGGCTATGGTGAGGAGCACACCCGGGCCATCTGGGGCCGCTGGGGCACCTACGATTACGAGGACCTCATGGCCTGGGCCGACTACATGGAACAGCAGCCCTACATCGACCCCGAACGCATGGGCGTGACCGGCGGCAGTTACGGCGGGTACATGACCCTGTGGATTATCGGGCATACCCGGCGCTTCCGGGCCGCAGTGGCCCAGCGGGTGGTGAGTAATTTCATCAGCATGTGGGGCACCAGCGACTTCAACTGGGCCTTCCAGAACCCCCTGGAGGCCGGGCCGCCCTGGGAGGACCTGCAGAAATACTGGGAACGCTCGCCCATCGCCTACCTGGGCAACGCGGAGACCCCCACCCTCATCATCCACAGCGAGCAGGACCACCGCACGCCCATCGAGCAGGGCGAGCAGGCCTTCATCGCGCTGAAATACAAAGGCGTGCCTACCGAGTTTGTGCGCTTCCCCGGCGAACCCCACGGGCTTTCTCGTGTTGGCCGCACGGACCGGCGCATCGCCCGGCTCCGGCACATCGCCCGGTGGTTCAAGACGTATCTCCTGGAGGCCTCCGAAGCACCTGCTGCATCGTAAGGAGGGATGGTCATGCGGGTCCTGGCCAAAATTACGGCAGGATTCTTTTTGGTGTTGGGGCCTATCCTGGTCCTTTTGGGGTTCAGGGTTATCGCCAGAGGTCTGGTGGCCCCCGCCGAGCGTGTCACGACACCCATGAGGCTTGATTTTCGCGGATGGATGCGCCTGGCCAACGTGTTCCTGGATTGAGTTCCCATCTCAGGACGCACTCAGAGAGGGGGCCTCGTCCCCTTGGTTTTCCAGCACCGTGCTCGGTCGAGGCCACATTCCTCTTGCAGGAGGTGTGATGATGTCCGAGAGAATGACTGCCCCTACACCGACGATGGAAGAAACCCCGTCCCTGTCCCCACGGGAGCAGGGCGACCTCCTCCCACAGGAAGCCCACCGCCAGGTTCGTTTCTTCATCGTCTACTACACCGTGTTGTTGGTCTTGAGCCTGCTGGCTCTGGGCTTCCTCTGGCAGAATGCCTCGGTGGTGCAGCAATGGGCGGCGCCCCAATGGCTTCGGACCCTCATCCTCCCCCTTTCCACCACCATGGTGGGGGGCATGATGGGGAACGTGTTGTACAGTATTCGAGTGATGTACAACCACTACATCAAGAAACGAGATTACGACCCCAAATGGTGGGGCAAGTATTTCTCCGGCCCCTTTGAGGCCGCAGTCTTGGCCCTGGTGGTGTACGCCTTGCTGCGGGGTGGTGTGGCCTCCATGGCGGGCATTTCGTTGACCTCAGAGGCTATCCCGGGACAAGAAGGGACGGTGATGCTCAGCGCCCTGGGGCTGGGAGCCTTAGTGGGCTTCAGCATCCGGGATGTGGTGGGATGGTTGCAGGCCCTCAGTGCCACCATCTTTCGCCAGGACGAGGCGCGGTCGTGACCCTTGAAAGGGCGGGCTGTCATATCCATCTGCAAATGGCCCCTCCAGGCACAGGACCAAAATCCGCCGACGGCGGTCGGCCGAAAGCCGACCGCCGACCGTCCCTTACTTCGCTCAACTGTCCCTCTTCGTGGGAGAAGGGCATAAGACAGAGGCCCACCATACACACAATGTAAACTACGAAGTTTTGCCATACTATTGCGATACAGGCTCCCTTCCTCCCACATTTCACCTATAGCACCCAGCGGGCTCGTGGCTATAATGGGGAATGCTTTTCCGGGGGATGTTCTCCGGGAGCATGGAGGTGTAAGGTATGTGGAGAATTCCGACCCCACCCTGGTTCTTTTGGCTCCTCTGGTTGGGTGTGACTCTGTGGGGCCTTACCTATTTGACTCGCTGGTGGCGCACACGTCGTGCCCATCAGCCCACCCCGGACCGGAAAGGTGATGCCGGACAACGACGGCTGCGGGCCGTCTTGCTTCCCCAGGACGTGCTGTATGGCCTTCTGGTTTTGGGCACCCTGGCGTGGGCGCTGTACTATCTACCGCCCATCTACAGCCGCCTCTACTGGCGTTTAGACTTTTTACGGGCGCGCATTCGATTGAGTCTATCCCCGGTGGGAGCGGTGCCGACG
>WFUL01000009.1 GCA_015484985.1 Anaerolineales bacterium
CCCCCGAGGCCTTGAAGGACGTCCTGCGTCAACTGGGGTACACCCTCCGGGACCCTCGCAAGGTCCGGGCTTATGAGGAGCAATTGGAGGAACTCCGGCGGGCCAAGGCCCGGCTCCTTGTGGCCGCGGCCTTTACCGGTGTGAGCGCCCTGTTCATGCTTTTGATGTGGACGCGCCTGGTGCCGCCCGCCCGGCTGCAACCCCTCATGCAGGCGGTCATGCCCCTGCTGGCCCTGGGCACGGTGTTGGGGCCGGGGATGCCCATTTTGAAAATGGCTTACCATTCCCTGCGGCGGGGCATCCTCAACCAGCACGTGTTGCTGGAACTGGGCGCATGGGCCGGCATCCTGGGTGGGGTGTTGGGGCTGTTGGGTCGCCGCCTGGGGATTCCCGCTCTGGCCTACCCGGCCGCGGATTTCTTCGCCGTGGCCGTGTTCGTCACCACCTACCATTTGCTTTCCGGCTACGTTTCCCTCCTGGTGCGCACCCGGGCTTCCCAGGCCATCCTGCGGCTTCTCGCCCTGCAGCCCGAAACCGCTCGGGTGGTGCGGGACGGGCAGGAAATGGAGGTGCCGCTGGAGGACGTACGGCCCGGCGACCGGGTGCGGGTGCGTCCCGGAGAAGCCATCCCGGTGGACGGACGGGTTCTGGAAGGCACCTCCGAAGTGAACGAAAGCCTGGTCACCGGAGAGCCCATGCCCGTACCCAAGGCTCCGGGCAGCGAGGTCATCGGCGGTTCGGTGAACCTGACGGGAAGCCTGTTGGTCGAGGTCACTCGCATCGGCGAAGAGAGTTTCCTCCACCAGGTGGTACGGGCTGTGGAAGAGGCCCGGGCCATGAAGCCCAACATCCTCCTGGTGGTGGACCGCATCCTGGCCTATTACGTACCCGGCGTCCTATTGTTCGCGGGGTTCGCGGTGCTCTTCTGGACCCTGGGCGCATGGCTGCTGTGGGGAAGGCCGGACGTCCCGCGGGCCATTTACGCGGCCCTGGCCGTGCTGGTCATGGGGTACCCGTGTGCGCTGGGCATGGCCATGCCCCTGGCCATGATTCGCGGGGGCGGCGAAGCCGCGCGGAGGGGCATCCTCATGCGCTCCGGGGAGGCCTTTCAGGTGTTTCGGGAGGTCACCCTGGCCGCCCTGGACAAAACCGGTACCGTCACCCAGGGCCAGCCCCGGGTAACGGACGTGGTGCCGGGACCAGGCTTTACCCAAAAGGACGTGCTGCGCTGGGCCGCGACCGCCGAAACCTTCTCCGAACACCCCCTGGGCCAGGCCATCATGGAGGTGGTGGCACGGGAACGGGTGGAATATCCCGCGCCGGAGGAATTCCAGGCCCATCCCGGTCGGGGCGTCGTGGCTCAAGCCGCGGGAAAGCGGGTTTGGGTGGGCAGCCCCACCTGGGTGGAAGCCCAGGGCGCGGATTTGTCCGCTCTGCGCGCCCCGCTGGAACGCCTGCAGCAGGAAGCCAAGACCGTGGTCGTGGTCGCGGTCGAAACCCAAGCCCGGCCGCAAGCCGTGGGCCTGATTGCCCTGGCCGATACGCCCCGGCCCGACGCGCCCCAGGCCATCGCGCACATGCGGGCGCGGGGCTGGCAGGTGGTCCTGCTCACCGGCGACCAGGAAACCACGGCCCGGGCCGTGGCCGCGCAGGTGGGCATCGACCGGGTCGTGGCCCGGGTGCGCCCCCAGGAGAAGGCCGCCCACATCCGGGCCTGGCAGGCGCAGGGGCATCGGGTGGTCATGGTGGGGGACGGCATCAACGACGCGCCCGCGCTCACCCAGGCCGATGTGGGCGTGGCCATGGCCTCGGGCACGGATATCGCCATGGAATCCGCGGACATCATCCTGGTACGGCCCCGGCTCATGGGCCTGCTGGAGGCCCACGACATCGCCACGTCCACGTATCGCAAGACCCTGCAGAACCTGGCTCTGGCCTTTGCCTTCAACGGCATCGGCGTTCCCCTGGCCACCACGGGCCTGGTGCATCCCGTCTGGGCCATGGTGGCCATGGTCTTGAGCGTGAGCGCGGTGCTGGCGAACTCGTTCATGGTAGGTCGCAGGCGAATCACCACGGCCGTGGGCTGAAAAGCGCCCTTGAGATGAGGGAAGGATACGATAGGCCGCGAAAGCGCGCATGACCTTAGAGGCAAGAGGAGGGTAAAATGTCTGAAGAAAAGCCGCGTTCTTTGGTCGTGGTGCGAAGCGACGTATCACGGGTTGAGGTTTATCTCTCTCCCCAACAAACGAAAGACCTGGATGCACGACTGGCCCGCATCGAAGGTCACATCCGAGCCGTACGCCGCATGTTGGCCGAACACGAAGATTGCAACACCCTGCTCATTCAACTGGCCGCGGTCCGTTCGGCTCTGAATCAAGTCATCGTGAAACTCCTGGAGGGGCACATCGATTCCTGTGTGATGGAATGTGTAACCACTTCGGAAGGCAAGGCCAGCCTGGCAAGCCTCAAGGAGGCTCTCAAGGTGGTCCTTCGCCACTCCTGACCACGCGCTGACCTCTTCCGTGGCGATACACGACGGAGGTTTCCCATGTCCTCTTGGTGGTCCCGTCTGCAGTGCACCCTTTTCCTCATGGCCGGAGGGCAGCAAATTCTCAGCATGCAACAGGTCAAAACCCGCGAGGCCTTAGAGCACATCTGGGCCATTCATCTGGCGACGGAATTCGCCGGGCTGTCTCTGCTGGCCCTGCCGGACGGATTGCGCCTATTGCCTTATGCCGTTCCCATCATTCTGTCCTGGAAACGGGAACTGTCTCTTATTGACAAACTCGCTCGAGAAGGCGGGGGCATGCGCTGCTGCTGAAGGGGCAAGGGGCTATTCTCTCGCCCCCTGCCCCTTCTCCTAAGCGGTCTCCAGATACCGCTCGATTTCCCAATCCGTCACCGCGGTACGGAAGGCCTCGATTTCCGCCCGTTTGGCCCGCATGAAGACCTCATAAAGCACCGGTCCCAGGGCGTCCTTGAGTACCTGGTCCCGGGCCAGTTCGTCCAGGGCCTC
>WFUL01000010.1 GCA_015484985.1 Anaerolineales bacterium
CCTTGTGGGTCTATTTGCTGGACCGGCTTCAAGGACGGGCTCGCGGGTGGCGTCCCCTGCTGGCCGTCGGGTTAGCCCTGGGAGGACTCGCCATCCTGAACCGCACCGACGACCCCCTGTGGCAGTGGAAGACGGGGGACGCCTGGGTCCTTCTGGGCTCCTGGCTGTGGGCCGCGCACGTGCACTGGATTGACCAGGCGATGAAGCGGGTCCACCCTGCGCCCTTTGTCGTGGCCCAATTCGGCCTGACCGGCCTCCTCAGCGCCGGCGTGGCCTGGTTGTGGGGGCAACCGTCATGGGGGGCCATGGCTCAAACATGGGGTCCCATCCTGTACGGCGGTCTGGTCTCCGTGGCCGTGGCCTTCACCTTGCAAGTCCTGGGCCAACGCCATGCACCGCCTACTCACGCGGCTATTCTCCTCAGCCTGGAAGCCGTGTTCAGCATCCTGGGCGGCCTGCTCTTCCTGGGAGAGGGCCTCACCCTGACGGCCTTCGTGGGCAGCGGGCTGATGGTGAGCGCGGTGCTCCTGAGCGCGCCCCGAAGAGACGCCTGAACCACGAAGGGGGTGGACCATGCAGGAGCCAGCGTGGCTGGAGGTGTCCCTGACCTTCGAACCAGACCAGAGCGAAGTCGCGGAGGCCGTGGCTCAGGTCCTGGCTCGCCTCAGCGAGGGCCGGGTGGTCTGGAGTTACGAACATCCCCAGGCCGCCGCGCCCAACCATATCCGTCATTGGGCACCGGTCACGGTCCGGGCCTACCTGCCCATCACCCCCAAAGATCGGGAGGACGTGCGACGCCGGGTGGAGGAAGCCCTGTGGCACCTGCACGTCATCCGCCCCTTGCCCGCGGCCCGGTTTCGGGTGTTGCGGGATGAGGACTGGCTTCACGCCTGGAAGCGCTTTTACCGCCCCATCCCCGTGGGACGGCGCTTGCTGGTGGTCCCCGCGTGGATGGAGCCTCCGGAAGGGGACCGCACGGTCATCTTCATCGAGCCGGGTACGGCCTTTGGCACAGGCATGCATCCCTCCACCCGCCTGTGCCTGGAAGCCCTGGAGGAACGGGTGCGTCCTGGAGAACCCTTGATGGACATCGGGTGCGGTTCCGGCATCCTGGCCATCGCCGCGGCCAAACTGGGCGCGCGACCGGTGCTGGCCGTGGACATCGAGCCCCAGGCCCTGGAAGAAACGCGCGACAATGCCCGTCGCAACAGCGTCGAGGACCGCATCCACGTGCATCAGGGCTCGGTGGCCGAAATCCTGGCCGGGGAGACGCCCCTGGGGAAGGCACCAGTGGTGGTGGCCAACATCTTCGCCGAGGTCTTGGCCGAACTCCTGGACCAGGGGTTAGCCCGGCTGGTGACCTCCCCCGGATACCTGGTGCTCTCGGGCATCCTGGAAGAACGGGAAGACCTGGTCCGACGGGCTGCGGCGCGGCAGGGCTTGACGTTGGTGGACCGCGCCCAGGAAGGGGAATGGGTATGCTTGCAATACCGCAGATGACGGAAACAGGGGAGCCTTCGTTGTGATATAATCCCTACCCCGGAGGGCCATATGGAAATTCTATGGTACGGCCATTACTGTTTTCGTTTAAGCCAACGGGGATTGGCCACGGTAGTGGCCGATCCTTTTGACGCGAACGTCGTGGGCTACAAGCCCGTGAAAACCCGCACCGATGTGGTCACCGTGAGCCGTCCCGGCCCCGAACAGGGTCACGTCAAGGGCTTGCGGGGGGTGAAAAAGGTCCTGGACGCGCCGGGCGAGTATGAAATCGGAGGCGTGTTCATCACCGGCGTCCAACTCCAGGACCCCGACGCGCCCCAGGCCCGCGGGGTGACCTTCGTGTTCGAGTACGACGGCGTGACCATCGCCCATCTGGGCGGATTGCGTCGCGTGCCGACCCAGAAGGAGATGGAGGGCATCGGACCGGTGGACGTGGCTCTGGTCCCCGTAGGCGGCCAGCACAACGGTCTGACACCGGCCAAAGCCGTGGATGTGCTCTCCCTCTTGGAGCCCTCCATCATCATTCCCATGGCGTACAAGACGTCCCATACCCCCCTTCCCCTTACCCCTCTGGCCCGTTTTCTCAAGGCCATGGGTGAGTCGTCTCCTCGTAAAGTCGAGGTGCTCAAGGTCAGCCGCTCGTCCCTGCCCAGCGAACCCCAAGTGGTCATCCTGGAACCCCACGTATAGGGAGAAAACAGCCGTGGCTTCTGCGCAACCCGTGAAACTCATCATGATGTGGGACATTCGTTCCGGTCGCGAGCAGGAATATTTCGAATTCATCGTCCAGGAGTTCATCCCGGCCCTGCAACAACTGGGACTGGACCCCGAGGAGGCGTGGTTCACCATTTACGGGGAC
>WFUL01000011.1 GCA_015484985.1 Anaerolineales bacterium
ACTATAACGAGGTACCGCTGATTGTGCGGCAGGCCAAGGAACTGGGCTGGGACAAGCCCATCCTGGGTAGCGACTCTTGGGGCTCCGCGGAACTCATGAACCTGTGCAAGGACGACTGTGTGGGCTATTTCTTCAGCACTCACTGGGCCACCAAGGGTGCCACGGGCAAGACCAAAGAGTTCATCGACAAGTATGCGGCTAAGTACGGTGAAGAGCCGGACGACGTGGCCGCGCTGGCGTGGGACTCCGCCATGTTGCTCAAGGCCGCCATCGAGAAGTGCGGCAATCTGACGGGCAACTTAGAGGAGGACCGCCAGTGCATCCGGGACGCCCTGGCTGCTATCCCCGAGTTTGAGGGCGTGACCGGCAAGATGCGCTTTAACGAGGAAGGCGACCCCATCAAGTGCGCCATCATCGTGAAAATTACCGAAGACTATGCCTTTACCTTCTACAAGTCCGTGTGCCCGTAGTCGGGTAACGAGTTGCGAACGAAAAGCGGGCGGCTGTAAAGCCGCCCGCTTTTTTGTCCCATCCCCGAGGGGAACTCCTCGGTTCAGCCGTAAATGTCCCCATACTTCTGTTCCAAATAGGCCAGGTAGGGTTCGGCCTGGATAGTCTGTCCCGTGGCCCGCTGGATGAGTTCTTGTGGGTCGAACTTGTTGCCATGGCGGTAGATGCGTTCCCGCAACCAGTCCAGCAAGGATCGGAACTCGCCCCGGGCCATCAAGGCGTCCAGGTCGCCCAGGTCCTGGGTCATGGCGTTCCAAATTTGGACCGAGAGCAGGTTCCCCAAAGCGTAGGTGGGGAAGTAACCAAAGGAGCCCTGGGACCAGTGGATATCCTGCAACACGCCCTTCGCGTCGTCGGGTGGGACCACCCCCAGGTAGGCCTTCATCTTCGCGTTCCAGGCTTCGGGCAGGTCGGCCACCTGCAGGTCCTCGGTGAGCAGGGCGATTTCCAGCTCGAAGCGCAGGATGATGTGGAGGTTGTAGGTGACCTCATCGGCTTCCACCCGGATGAAGGAGGGTTCCACCCGGTTGAGCGCCCGGTAGAAGGCTTCGGGGGTGACGTCGCGCAGGTTCTCGGGGAAGGTTTCCTGCACCCAGGGGAAGAAGAATTGCCAGAAGGCCCGGGAGCGTCCGACCAGGTTCTCCCAGAGCCGGGATTGGGATTCGTGGACGCCCAGGGAGGCACCGCGTCCCAGGGGCAGGCCTTCGTACTTGGGGTCAATGCCCTGGTGGTACAGGGCGTGGCCCATTTCGTGTAGTCCACCGCTCAGCACCTCGCTCAGGTCGTTCTCCTTGATACGGATGGTGAAGCGCACGTCGTCGATGCTGAACCCAGTGGTGAAGGGATGGGTGGAGAAGTCGATGCGGCCCCGTTCCAGGTCGAAACCAATGTGGGCCACCATGCGCTCGATGAGGTCCCGTTGCTTCTGGCGGTCGTAGTGGCGATGGAGGACGGCGTTGTCCACCTGGGGCCGGCTCAGGATGTGTTGCAGGAGCCGGGTCTGGCCTTCCCGCACCCGTTCGAACAGGGCCTGCACCTGGGCGGTCTTCATCTTGCGCTCGAAACGGTCCAGCAGGGGGTCGTAGATGTGGTCGAAGGGAGCGAAGAAGTGGGCGTACTCCCGCACCATGGCCACGATGCGTTCCAGATAGGGACGGAACAGGGCGAAATCGGCCCGGGCGCGAGCCTCGCGCCAAACCACGCGGGCCTCGGAGGTCAACTGGGCAAAAGCCTTGACCCAGTCGGACGGCACCTTGGTGGCCCGGTCGTAGTCGTAACGGGTGACCCGCACCAGACGGGCTTCGTCACTGTCCGGGTCCCACTGAGGCAGGCCCTGGTCTTCCAGGAGCTGCAGCATCTCACCGATTTCGGGGGAGGTGAACTTCTCATGGGCCAGCCGTCGCAGGGTGGCCACCTGACGGGATCGGGCCTTGGCGCCCTGGGGCGGCATGTAGGTTTCCTGGTCCCAATGCAGCACGCTGGCAGCCACGTGCAGGTCGTGGATTTCGTACAAGCGGGCCTTGAGGGCATCCAGGGTTTTCTGGACGTTCATGGAGCGACCTCCTGAAGGATGGATTCGAGGGAGATTATACGCCGAATTCAGCCGGGTGCGAGGGGCAATGGGGGAAGCGGGGAGGCCCCTCGCGTCCCCTCGGAGGACGGGTATAATGAGAACCGAAGTACCCCATGGGGAGGATAGGATATGGCAGGCCATTCGAAGTGGAAGAACATTCAGCGGCGGAAGACGGCTATGGATGCCAAGCGGGGCAAACTCTTTACTCGCTTGGCCCGGGAAATCATCATCGCAGCCCGGGAGGGAGGAGGCAACCCGGACGCCAACCCCCGGTTGCGCATGGCCATCGAGCGGGCCAAGGCCCATAACATGCCCAAGGAGAACATCCTGCGGGCCATCCGCCGCGGGACAGGGGAAGAGCAGGGCGAACGCCTGGAAGAGGTGTACTATGAGGGCTATGCGCCCCATGGTGTGGCCCTGATGATTTACTGCGTGACGGACAACCGCAACCGCACCGTCTCGGAAATCCGCCATCTGCTTTCCAAGCACGGCGGCAGCCTGGGGGAGGGCGGTTCGGTGGCCTGGCAGTTCGAACGCATGGCCTATTTCTCCATTCCCGCTCAGAGCCACGCCCCGGAGGCCATTCTGGATTTGGCTATTGAGGCTGGCGCGGATGACGTGGAGTTTGATGAGGATTTCATCGAAATTTACGGTCCTGTGCAGGCTTTCAAGACCATCAGCGACGCGCTGGAACAGGCAGGCATCAAGCCCGACGAAGCCGGACTCAAGATGGTCCCCAAGCAGAAACTCACGTTACCTCCCGAACAGGCCGCCCAGGTGCTGCGCCTCATTGAGGTCTTGCAGGACCTGGACGACGTGCAGGAGGTGTACTCTAACCTGGACATCACCGAAGAGGCGGTGGCCCAGTTTGAGGCGGCGTGATGCCCCCGTTACGCATTGTAGGATTGGATCCGGGCCTGGCCCTCACCGGGTACGCGGTGTTGGAAGAGGCCGGAGAAGGGTGGCGGGCCCTCTCCTACGGGGTGGTGCGCACGTCGGGTCGCTTGGCCCTACCCGAACGCTTGGTACGGTTGTACGAAGACGTGCGCGCCCTGTTGCAGACCTACGCGCCCCATGAGGCCGCAGTGGAACAACTTTTCTTTCAACGGAACGTGCGCACGGCCTTCCAGGTGGGCCAGGCCCGGGGGGTGGTCTTGCTGGCCCTGGCGCAGGCCGGGCTTCCGGTGGCCGAGTACACGCCGACCACGGTCAAGCAGACCCTCACAGGTTACGGTAATGCCTCCAAAATGCAAATGCAGCGCATGATTCAGGCCGTGTTGGGTCTGGAGGAGGTTCCCCGGCCTGACGACGCGGCCGATGCTTTGGCCGTGGCTTTGTGTCATGCCCGGCATCGCTGGGTGCGCGCGGTGGAAGGGTAACCCACAGGGACAGTGCGTATGATTGGCTGGCTTCGTGGCGTGGTCATGCGGAAGCAGGAAGGGGGCCGGTTGCTGCTCCGGGTGCAGGACCTGGGGCTGTGGGTTCATGTGCCCCTGCCGTTCTGGGACGGCGTACGGGAAGGGGACACGGTGGAGTTGCATACCCACCTCATCGTGCGAGAGGACGGCTGGACCCTGTACGGGTTCTCCTCCCCGGAGGAAGAGGCCACCTTTGCGGCGTTGCTCAAGGTCAACGGCATTGGCCCGCGGCTGGCCCTGGGTATGCTGTCCTTCATGACCCCCGAAGCCTTGCGGAGGGCCGTGGTGGAAGACCGTCCGGAGGTACTTCAACGTCTGCCTGGGGTGGGGAAGAAGACGGCCCGGCGCATCATCTTAGCCCTGCAGGACCAGTGGCGTCGGGAAACCGCGGAAGTGCCCCTTCCCCCCCATGACGACGTCAATGCCGAGGTGTTCGAGGCCCTGGTGGCGTTGGGGTATAGTGTGGTGGAGGCCCAGACAGCCCTGCAGCACCTGCCCCCGGACGCGCCCGCGGACGTGGAAGAGCGTCTTCGACTGGCGTTGCAGTATCTGGGTTCTCGTTAGGACTTCCGGGGAAGTGGAGTTTCCCACGAAAAAACACGCGGTGCGGCCCTCCCCATTCACCGCACCGCGTGCGTGCTTAAAGCAAGCCTTGCCGGCCGCTACCCTTGCGACGCCTTCTTCCGTTCCTGTTCGATGAGTACCCGTCGCAGGATTTTGCCCGAGAGGGTCTTGGGAATCTGCTCCACGAATTCCACCTTGCGAATCTTCTTGTACGCCGCGACCCGCTCGGCCACGAAGGCCATGAGTTCCTCTTCGGTCACCTCGGCTTTCTTCACCACGAAGGCCTTGGGAACCTCACCGGCTTCAGGGTCCGGGCTGGGGATGACCGCGGCATCGGCCACCGCGGGATGGGACAGCAGGATGGCTTCCAGTTCGGCCGGAGCCACCTGCCAGCCCTTGTACTTGATCATCTCCTTGATACGGTCCACGATGTAGAAGTAGCCGTCCTCGTCCACGTAGCCCACGTCGCCGGTGCGGAGCCAGCCCTCGCTGTCCAGGGCCGCGGCGGTGGCCTCCGGGTTGTTCAGGTAGCCCTTCATGACCTGGGGACCCCGGATGAGGATTTCGCCCAACTGGCCGGGACCCAGGTCTTCGCCCGTTTGCAGGTCCACAACCCGGCACTCGGTGTTGGGGATGGGTGGCCCGACGGAAGCCAGTTTCACCTTGGCCGGGTCGTCGGGGTTCAGGTGGGTGACCGGACTGGTCTCGGTGAGGCCGTAGCCCTGTTTGACCAGCGCGCCTACCCGCTGGGACGCGGCTCGGGCCACCTCTTCACCCAAGGGGGCCGCGCCCGAGACGATGACCTTGAGGCTGGACAGGTCGTACTTGTCCACGATGGGGTGTTTGGCCAGGGCCAGGATGATGGGAGGGACCAGATGCATGCGGGTGATGCGATGCTTCTCGATGAGTCCCAGGAACAGTTCCAGGTCGAAACGCGGTATGGTGACGATGGTCGCGCCCTTGTAGAGGGCAAAGTTCAAAATGACGGTCATGCCATAGATGTGGTAGAAGGGTAGCACGCCGATGAGCACGTCCTTTTCCGTGACGGGTTCCACCCCCGCGCTCTGGACGATGTTGGCCACCAGGTTGTAGTGGGTGAGCATGACGCCCTTGGGTAGCCCGGTAGTGCCACTGGAATAGGGCAGGGCTGCCAGGTCTTCCTTGGGATTGATGGTCACCTGAGGCGCGGGTGCCTGGGTCTGAAGCAGGCTCATAAGGGGGGTGGCGCCTTCGGCTTCCCCAATGACGAAGATTTCCTCCACCTGGGTGCCTTCCAGGGCTTCTTTGACCCGTTCCACGAAGGGCGGGATGGTGAAGATGAAGCGGGCGCGAGCGTCCTTCAACTGATAATTGAGTTCGCGTGGCGTGTAGAGGGGGTTGATGGTGGTGACAGTGCCACCCGCAGCCAGGATGCCGTGGAAGACCAGAGCATATTCCGGTAAGTTAGGACTGAAAATGGCCACCACCTCACCCTTTTTGAGGCCCCGTTCCGCCAGGGCTGCAGCCAGTCGCTGGACGCCACCGGCCAGTTGCAGGTAGGTCAGCGTGCGCCCGCTGGGTCCGTCGATGAGGGCGGGTTTGTCACCCATTTCTTGGGCCCTTTGCAAGACAAAACTGTGGAGGGGAACTTCCGGGATGGTAACCTCACCATAGGGACTTCGGTAAATCATCGGACTCCTCCTCATGAAGGATGAAAATGCGCCTCCCGCTATCCGCCATGGCACGTCAGTTGGTTTGTTGGGCCAGGGAGCCGTCCAACCCCAACTGGGGGGCCACCCGACGCATGGCTTCGATGACGTTCCCCACGTGCTCCCACAAGTCCAGGCCCAGGGCTTCGACCGCTTCCTCAATTTCCTCTCGATGTACGCCCGCGGCGAAGGATTTCTCCTTCCACTTCTTCTTGACCGATTTGACTTTGAGGTCGTACAGGGACTTGGAAGGCCGCACCAGAACCACGGCGGTGATGAGGCCGGTGAGTTCGTCACAAGCCCGTAGGGTCTTCTCCATCAAGGTTTCGGGCTGAACGCCC
>WFUL01000012.1 GCA_015484985.1 Anaerolineales bacterium
CCAGCTGATGGAAGTAGGCCATGGCCCCTCCCAGGATGCCAAAGGGCATCATCAGGACCAGGAGCCCTCCGACGCTGAAGGAGAACAGGCCCAGGAGGGTGGCCAGGAGCAAGGCGCGCAGGTTGTGGAGAAGGATGGCCATGGGCACCAGTACCGAGCCGCCGGAGACGGAAACCCGAAGCCATCCCTGCAGATTGGCCATGTAGGTTTCGGGGGAGAGGCTTCTTTCCTGGGGCGTGAGGGCCTTGAGGGGCAGGGTGCGCAACGCGTCCTGCACCAGGTCGTAGCCCAGGTACATGCTGGTCATCAGCAGCAGGGTAACGCCGAGGGCGGGCAGGCCCAGGCGGCGCACTTCGGGCCAGACCTGGTGGCGGTACCAGGCCCGGAGTCCCCGTTGCTCTCCCCGGAAGGCCCGCCAGAAAGTACGCCAAATCCAGCGCGGGGAGAGGACGTCCACCTCGCGTCCCAACAGGGCCTCGCGGTTGAAGTGGGCCAGACCCACCCGTACGAACAGCAGCGTGGTTACCAGTAGCCCGGCCACGTAATACCACAGGGCCGTGTATTGGCGCCAGAACATGAGCATGCTTTCGCTTTGGATGAGGAGGGCCACGGGTACGATGATGAGGGTGGCCAGGAGGTTGGCCGCCCGGACGGAGGTGGTCTGGGTGGAGAGCAGTACCGCGGCGCTGACCATAACCAGGGCCTGACTCACGGTGAGGGCCAGCACCACAATCAAAAGGGGAAGCTCGGGAAGCCAGCCAATATGCCAGGCCAGTACGGCGATGTAACTGATGATGCCCAGAAAACTGGCCACCAGGGGGAGGATGAGCACGGCGATGAGTTTGCCTACGTAAAGATGTGCATCCCCAATGGGCGCGATAAGCAGAGGTTCAATGGTGTTCCGTTCCCGTTCTCCGGCGAAGCTCTCCAGTGCAATGACCATAGAAATGGACAATGGGAAAAAGCCCACCACCATGAGCAAGAAGGGGAAGAAGCGCTCCGCGATAATTTCCGCGCCATAGCGTTCCACAAAGGCCACCATACGACGGGCGGTGAAATTCATAAGGAAGGGAAAGAACAGCGTGAAGGCAGTGATGGGAACCACGATACGCCAATCCCGGATCTGGTCCCGCAGTTCGCGGCGAACCAAAAGAAGCACCGGACGCCACCAAGCCCGCCATTTTTGCCACACCTGATGAGGGTTTCGGGCCATCCATCCCAACCTAACGAGTTTCCCGGTGTCGGGTTCGTGTGCCATGGATTTGCTCCATCAGGGCCAAGTAAGCCGCCTCCAGGGTGCGGGGCACTTCTTCCATGCGGGTGACCGGCCAGCCCGCGTCCAGCAACGCCGCCAGCAAGCGTGGGTTGTCGATTTCTCCGTTGGGTGGTCGCACCACCAGGTGTGTTGGCTCCTGTTCTTCCAGGATGAAGCCGTGGGGAAGAGGGGGAGACCCGAGTTGGGGTTCGGCCAGGGTAATGCGAAACCGACGGGGCCCCAGGGCGCGTTCCTTCAGCTCATCGGGGGTGCCCAGGGCGATCAATCGGCCCTGGTCCAGAATGGCAATGCGGTCGGCCAGGAGCTCCGCTTCCGTCAAGTTGTGGGTGCAGAGGATGATGGCCCGTTCCTCCGAGCGCAGCGCGGCGATGGCCTGACGTACCAGGTGGGCGCTTTCGGGGTCCATGGCCGAAGTGGGTTCGTCCAGAAGCAGGGCCCGGGGATGGTGGAGCAGAGCGCGGCTCAGGGCCAGCTTCTGACGCATGCCTTTGGAGAGTTCGCCGATGCGCCGGTGGCGGACCTCCCACAACCCGAAAAAGGTCAGCCAGTGGCGGATGCGGGCCTCTTTCCTTTGGGGTGGCAGTTCGTACAGGTCGGCGAAGAAGCGCAGGTATTCCTCGACGGTCATGCGGCGGTACAGACCGTGGTGCTCGGTAAGCACCCCCACCCGGCGACGAACCTCCTGGGGATGCCGGGTCACGTCCCATCCGTCAATCCAGGCCCGGCCCTCCGTGGGCCGCAGTACCCCACAGAGCATGCGCACGGTGGTGGTCTTGCCGGCGCCGTTGGGGCCTAACAGGGCGAGGATTTCCCCAGCCTGAACCTCGAAGGTAAGGTCGCGCACGGCCCAGAAGTCGTCAAAGGCTTTCCCCAGACCTTCCGCTCGAATCATGTCTCCTCGGACCCATGTAGGCGGCGCGTTAACGCTTCTTGCGTTTCTTGCGGCGACGCCGCGAGCTCGTGGCGGCGCGAGCTTCCCGCGCCTCCTGGGCCTCTGAGGACGTCCCGGTTCGACGATGGCGCCAGAGCAGGAACCCGGTCGAGGCCAGGACCACCACGGCCATCAGGGTTTGGTTGGCATTAATCGTACCTACAAAAGCCGGGTCCAGGCGAAGGAATTCCAGGAAGAAGCGACCGGTTCCGTAGATGATAAGGTAGAGGAGGAACAGGTCTCCGGGAAACAGCTTGCGGCCCCATCGCCGATGGATGTAGATGAGCGCGGTCATGTTCAACAGGTTCCACAGGAACTCGTAGAAGAACAGGGGGTGGTAATAGGCCACGTCCTCATAACCGGGAAGGCGATAGGGCGGGTCGATTTGGATGGCCCATGGAAGGTCTGTCGGTTTGCCGTAGAGTTCCTGGTTGAAGTAGTTCCCCCAGCGGCCGATGGCCTGTCCCAGAGCGATGCCGGGCGCGGCCGCATCCGCGAACTTGGGGAAGAGGTGGAGCCGGCGGTTCTTCCACAGGTAGAGGTACAGGGCCACGGCGCCGCCGATGAGGACGCCGGGAAGCCCCAGGCCGCCCTTCCATACGGCGATGGCCTCCAGAGGGTGGGTCAGGTAATACCGTGTGGTGTAACCGGCTTCAATCATCGAAAGAGGGGGAAAGAGGATGTGCCAGAGGCGGGCCCCCACCACACCGCCGATGATGAGCCAGGGCACCAGGTCCCACATCCACTCGGAGCGCAGACCGTGGCGTGGGGCCCGGCGCGCGGCCAGCCAGGCGCCCGCCAGCACGCCGGTCATGATGAGGATGCCGTACATGTAGATGGTGAAGGGGCCGATTTGGATGCTCATAAGGGTTCCTCCCGATGAAGACCGTGTTGGTGCACGTGGGCACGCATGTAGGCAATGCGTTGGAGCGCGGTGATGTGCGCGCCCACCGCGATGATGGCCATGCCGATTTTGGGCAATCCCAGGACTAGGGTGGGAGCCAGGACCAGATAGCGCTCGAAGCGGGTCAGCAGGCCCACTTTGATGTCAATGCCCAGAGAAGCGGCGCGGGCCCGAATGTAGGAGACCAGCACCGCGCCAAAGGCGGCCAGGTAGGCCAGCAGGGCGCCCAGGGCGTCCCCGCGATGCACGAAGTGCCAGAGTACACCACCAATGATGGCCAGTTCCGAGTACCGGTCGGAGACCGAATCCACGAACGCTCCCCACCGGCTGCTTTCCCCTTTAAGC
>WFUL01000013.1 GCA_015484985.1 Anaerolineales bacterium
GAGCGCGCTACGCTTCTTCTCGGGCGATGGCGAAGGAGCCCAGGGCCCCGGCGTTATGCAGGGCGTCGGCGATGGCCTTGCCCAACCAGCCAGAGAGCAGGGCTCCGGAAATCAATCGGGCTACCAGCATAATGGCCAGCACGCCCAGGGTCTTGTCGGAATACCAGAAGAGGTAATCCACCACCAGGCTGCCGACTCCCGCGGCCGCACCGGCCAGCATCAACGTCGGCAGGTCATATCGACGATAGCCCGTGAGGGCGAAGACCAGTTCGGCCATCCCGCCTTGAACCAGACCGGAAAGGAGTAGGGTCAGTCCCCACTCGCCACCGGCCAGGAATTCCGCGGCCGCGGCCAGGGTCTCGGTGGCCAGCGCTGCCCCGGGCTTGCGCACGATGTACGCACCGATGATGGCCGCGATGAACCAGAAACCGTACACCAGGTCCCGTGCGCCCGGTAGAAGGGCGTTCAACGGCTTGGCCAGATCCCACACAAAGGCCCAACCCAGGAACAGAAGACCGAAAACCAGGGCCAGGACCGCCACCAGGATGACCTCCAGGGTGCGCCAACCCTCCAGGGCCTTACGGGAACCCCATGCCGCGCCCGCAGCCAAACCCAACACGGTGAGCACCGCGGCATGCACCGGATTCCAGGATATGTACTCGACTTCCGGTCCCCGCAACACCGCCGCGATGTAGTACACTATAAAGGTGAAGAGCCCTGTGCCCAGAGCAAAACCCACGATGCGCCTCGCGCTGCGTTCGGTCATGTCACACCTCCTGTTCGATGGAGTGTTTGCCAGCCTCAATCTGCTTCTGAACGTCTTGGGGAAGGTGTATGCCCAAAAGCACACCCTGCCGAATATCCACGACACCCTCTTCCGCCTCCAGAACGTTGCTGATGCCCAAAGTGCTTCCCGGCAGGAATTCGCCATCCTGGAGGACGTACCGAAAACCCTTTAAGGTGACGCCGCGTACCGGACCCTCCAGAGGAAGAAAAGAAACGGTGTCGCCTGGTTTTCCCCGGACCACAGCATGGCGGTAGATGGGAAACAACACCTGCCCATCGGCGTAGAAGTAGAGCCGCCGCCCGCGCAATTTGGGATGCAAGGCCAAGAAAAGGTTGGCCAGGGATTGGTCCCACCGGCCTCCCAGCGCGCCAAAGAAATGCAGGACCTCGGCCCCTTGTTCAACAGCGTATAGAGCGGCCAGTTCCAGGTCCGTCTGGTCTTTCTCCCGGGGGAAGCGCAATATCCGAATCCCTTCCCTTTCCAGCGCGGCAATCCAATCCGGGTGGACCGAGTCTTCATCCCCCACGTAGACATGGGGGTGCATGTTCATCTCGCGCAAGCGGTGCAATCCCCCATCCACGGCGATGATGAGCTCATAGGGCAATACCCGCCAAAACCTTTCGTCTCGCTGGGTGTGCACACCGTTGGCGAAGAGCAGTGCTTCCATAAAAGAAACCCTCCGTCGCGCCGACGGAGGGAAAAGGCTTTGGGAACCGACCCACCTTCCCTCCGCCGGCATTACCCGGATCAGGTTCCACGGGTCGAGGGCTATCAGCCCTCCTCTCAGCCCGGTCACACCGGGCTCCCCGGGTGGATCGGTGTGTTTTCGATTGGGTTCATTGCTAAGGATAGAGGGGGCAACCGCTTCTGTCAATAGCCAACTGCTGCTGGCGCATACCCATTTCTTGCAAGGCCCAAATCGAAGTTATCTCCCGCAAACCTCGCATGGTCCTAACTGGGCACGGGGCCGCAGGTGGGAAAGATAAATTGATGCAGCGGCGGCTTCGCCACCGCTGCATCAATTTATTCCTCCCTTCCGGTCCCGAACCCGGTCAGGACTACGCGAGGTTTGCGGGAGATGGGTTTGGTGGACCTCTCCGACATGCTCTTCGCCTATGATGAGAAACGAGAGCACGCCTAAGATAAGGGTATGCGACACCCAACCGCTGGGGTTACAGGGCTTTTCATTTCTAACAATGGAGGAAGGGCCTAAGGGGAAGCCTTTGAGGCTGTCCCGTTCCCTTAGAACGAACCGGGCTCAGGACCGCAGAAGAGGCCGACGGCCGACCGCCGACAGCAAACGGCAAATTTTGGTCCTGGGCCCGACAAGGCCTGTGCGTCCCATTCGCCTTGCCCTAACAAGCCCTATGGTTTGTTCAGACATTTGTACAAAAGCCACCCCTTGCCCTTTGGCCCAATTCCCCCTACAATAAGGTTCACAATTCCAACAAGGTGGTGTGTCGGTGAGCCTACATGCACTTCATCATCTGTGGACAACCCGATGGCGCTGGCGTCTTCGAAGCTGGGTAGGGCAACATCCTGTTCTCTATTTCCCTCTACAGGCCATCCGTCGTCGGCGTCGCGAGTTCTATGTGCGACGGAATACCGAGGTGGTGATCGAGGGATATCCCCGATCGGGGAACACCTTTGCCGTCATGGCTTTTCGGGTGGCCCAGGCCCGTCCAGTGCGCATGGCCCATCACTTGCATATGCCTGCCCAGTTGAAGGCCGCGGTCCGATGGCAAATTCCCACCATGGTTCTGTTACGCAGGCCCGAAGACGCCATCCTTTCCTTCTTGGTGCGGGAACCCCGCATTCTCCCCGAACAGGCTGTGCAGGATTATCTAACCTTCTACACATGGGTGATACGTCTACGTCCTCACCTCGTCCTGGTGCCTTTTGAGGTAGTGATTTCGGATTTCGGTCGGGCGATTGAGGCCCTGAACCGGCGTTTCGGCACCCAGTTTCGTCTCTTTGAGCCCACTTCCGCGAATCTGGCCCAGGTCTTCTGCATGATTGAAGAGTTCGACCGTCAAGAGCGCCTCATGGAACGCAAAAAGCTCCCGGCCGAAATCACCATCGGTCGGCCTTCGGAGATGCGGGAACGCCTCAAAGAACAACGTCGTCACGACTTGGACCCCGTTCGACACCTCTTGGACCTGGCCCAACAGTTGTACGAGGGACTGTTACAGGATGTCGACGTCTCGCCCGAAGGCCACGATGGCCCGTCCACACCCCCTGTCTGGGAAGAGGCCCCTCAAACGCAGGATACACGCCCATGGAACACCGTGGATGAAGTAATGGAAGCCCTGTCCCTTCCCCTGGATCCTGGGCTGGATAGTACATGATTAGAGTGCCTGATATTGTTTTTCTCAAAAAGCCAAAGTCCTGAGCAGCGGCAGTTTCGCTATCCCTCATCGGAACTTTCCTTTGTTTATACTCATGATTTCAATGGCAGAGGTTTAGCGGGATACAGCCCCGCCAGTTGGGGACGGGATGCCCGAGCTGGAACGTACCAGACCACGTGGCTCAGGTTGTGGAATCGCACGCGAGGTCCGGCGAAACCGGCCTTCGGGGAGAGGTTCAGCAAGAAGCGACACAACGCGTTGAGCAGACCGCCGTGGGTGACCACCAGATAACGCCCTGGACTGTATCGAAGCAACTGGCTCCAGGCCCGGAGGGCCCGCACGTGCAGGTCCCAAGGGCTTTCTCCTTCGTGTCCGCCTACAGGGGTAAAGCGGGTCAGGGGTGTGGTCTCGGGCTCCCGGGCCACCTGGACCGCGGGGCGCAAGGTGTGACGGCCGATACGCCGCTCTTCCCACACCTTCTCAACATCAATGTGCGGTACGCCCAGGATGCGAGACAGGATGAGGGCGGTGTGAAACGCGCGCTGGAGGGGGCTGGTCAGGATGCGGTCGAAGGACCATCCCTGCGCGCGCCATTGTCGGGCCAGGACCAGAACCTCCCGCAGTCCCTGGTCCGTAAGGGGGAACTGGGCCACGCCTTGGCGGATTTCCAGCGCGTTGGCCAGGGACTCGCCATGGCGCATCAGGACGAAGACGCGAGCGCCTGGCTCGGGATGCCACCACCAGGGTTGGGCGGGGAACGAACTCACGGAACTGCCTCCATGGGCTCGAATCGGGCCAAGAAGTGTCGCAGCAGGGGCGGTGCCTCGACGATACGGTAACCTCGAATCCGGTCGGACCGTTGGGCCACCCGACCGGCCACACGAGCGACGTAATCCAGATGGCTCTGGGTGTATGTCCGACGAGGGATGGCCAGGCGCACCAGTTCCAGGGCCGGGTAGCGCATCTCCCCGGTTTCGGGGTCGGGATGGGCGAACATCACGGAGCCGATTTCCACGCCCCGGATGCCCCCTTCCCGATACAGCTCCACGGCCAGGGCCTGGGCGGGGAACTGGCTTTGGGGAATATGGGGAAGCAAGGCTTTGGCATCCAGGTAGACGGCGTGTCCTCCGGGCGGCGAAAGCACGGGGACGCCTTCTTCCTGCAGGCGGGCGTGCAGGTAGGTCACCTGGCC
>WFUL01000014.1 GCA_015484985.1 Anaerolineales bacterium
ATCCAGTACGCACGGCGGTGCTCGCACCGCTCCGCGGCGTTCGGGTGGTCCGCGCCGCGCGCCCGCGCGGCAGGCCCCGCCTCGGCGTTCGGCTCCACCACGACGAGGCACACCATCCAAAGGCAGCAGCCCCCGCACCGCACCGCCTAAGCCAGGCTCTTCCTCGGAATCGCCTCCCCAGAATTCCAGCGAGAACTGACCTCAAATCCCTCGAGTCCTCGGTAAGCCGCTTCACTCTCTTCCTCTTGGGGTTGACCCAACCCTCGCCCCAAGGGGAAGAAGGTTTTTCTTTTCCCGGTGAATGAGCTTGCCATGGATAGCCTCAACCGGACCCGGAACCACAAATCTACAACAGGAAAGATAAATTGATGCAGCAGCGGCTTCGCCGCTGCTGCATCAATTTATTGCTCTCTCCCGGTCCTGCATAGAGTATGCGCCAGACAACTTGAGGGCTTTTGTGCTTCTCCCCAAAATGGGGTATACTAAAAGTCCCCTTATCTTTGGAATAATAGGAGGATTTCCATGGGGACCCCCTTTCCTTCTTCCGTGGAGTTACGTTGGAACTGGGTTCGGGCGCGTCTGTATGAAGAGATCTTGAAGGAAGGCCGAGGTCAATTGAGCCAGACTGGTGCGTTGGTGGTCAACACCGTGCCCTACACCGGGCGCTCGCCCTTGGACAAATTCCTGGTGGAGGAACCCCGGACGACCCATGGGGTCTGGTGGGGTGAGGTGAACCGGCCGTTTCCCGAGGACAAATTCGATGCCCTGAAGGAGCGGGTGCTGGCCTACCTCACCGAACGGGGACGCGTCTATGCCCATATGTTGAGGGCTGGCGCGCACCCGGAGCATTACGTCCGGGTCGTCTTGTACACGGAATCCCCCTGGCACGCCCTGTTCGGGACGACCATGTTCCTCCCCGATTGGCCCCACCTGGAGCCCTTCCGAACCTACACCATCTACCACGCGCCCTACTTCAAGGCCGACCCCCAACGGGACGGAACCCGGTCCGAAGCCTTCGTCTTGCTGCATTTGGGGCGGGGCGAAATCCTCATTGGCGGCACCCCCTATGCGGGGGAAATCAAGAAGTCCATCTTCACCGTGCTCAATTACGAGCTCCCTAAGCGGGGCGTGCTCTCTATGCATTGCTCGGCCAATTACGACCCGGAGACCAAGAGCGTCAGCCTGTTCTTCGGCCTCTCGGGAACGGGGAAGACCACCCTGTCCATGGATACCCAGCGGGTCATCATCGGGGATGACGAACACGGATGGGCCGACGACGGCGTCTTCAACTTCGAAGGAGGCAGTTATGCCAAGGTCATCCGCATCTCAAAGGAATACGAGCCGCTGATTTACCGCGCCAGCCTGCGCTTTGGCACCATTCTGGAAAACGTCGTTCTGGAACCCGAATCCCGCATGGTGCTCTTTGACGACGACCGATATACGGAAAACACGCGAGCCGCCTTTCCCCTGTCCTTCCTGCCCAACGTGGACTTGAAGGGTCGTGGGGGCCATCCCAAGGACATCTTCTTCCTGACGGCCGATGCTTTTGGCCTGTTGCCCCCGCTGGCCAGGCTCACGCCGGAACAGGCACGAGATTTCTTCCTGCTGGGTTACACGGCCAAGGTGGCGGGGACAGAGCGCGGGGTCAAAGAGCCCAAGGCAACGTACAGCCCCTGCTTCGGCGCTCCCTTCCTGGTCCATCCCCCGGCGGTGTACGCGGACATGCTGGTGGAACGTCTCCAGCGCTATGGGGCCACGGTCTGGCTGCTCAACACAGGATGGACAGGCGGACCTTTCGGAATCGGCCGCCGGATGCCCCTGCCCTATACCCGGGCCATGGTCCACGCGGTCCAGAAAGACCTCTTATCCGACGTTCCCTTTGAGCAAGAACCGCACTTCGGACTCTGGATACCCAAACACGTGCCCGAAGTACCCGATGAAGTGCTGCGCCCCTGGTTGACCTGGCAGGACAAGCGGGCTTATGAGGCCCGCGCCCGCGCGCTGCGGCAGGAATTCGAGGCCCAGTTGGCCAAAGTACGATGAGGCGCGACAAGCCATCGGTAGAAGAAAGCGGGCGATGGAAACGCCCGCTTTCTCTTTTTCGGAGAAGTCTAAAGGCCCAGGCGACGGCGTAACCGGCGCCCCAAGCGCCGCAGCCGGGCCAGTTGCAAATAC
>WFUL01000015.1 GCA_015484985.1 Anaerolineales bacterium
CCCATGAGGTTGACACGGATTTGGTGGGCGATGTCCCGTTGGGGATCCATGGCCTCCAACCAGTTTAAACGGCCCAGACCCGCATTGTTCACCAAGACATCCACCCGTCCGAAGGAGGTCCAGGTGGTTTCCGCCAGGTGTTGGGCCTGTTCCCATTGGGTGACGTCGGTGGGTGCCACTAGGGTGCGCCCCCCCTTCCCTTCGATCTCCCGGGCCAGGGCCTCCAGTCGTTCCCGCCGTCGAGCTGCCAGCACCACCCGCCATCCTTGCTGACCGAAGAGGCGGGCAGTGGCCGCCCCAATACCGGAGGAAGCGCCTGTAACCACCACGACAGGAGAGTCATTCATGAAGCGCGACCTCCTGGAGAAGAGTTCACAAACATAAACACCGTCGTGTACCAAAGGTTGCTCAATCTCGGGGAATTTCGGTCCGTTTTGGGGCCACGGGGGCGAACCGCCGTCGGTGCACCGGCGCAGGTCCCAGGGTGGCCAGGGCGGTCCGATGCGTCCGGGTGCCGTACCCTTTATGACGGGCGAAGGCATATCCCGGCCAGCAGCGGTCCAGACCCTCCATGTAGGCATCCCGCACCGTCTTGGCCAGCACGGAGGCGGCGGCGATGCTGAAGGACCGGGCGTCGCCTTTCGGTAGGGCTGTTTGGGGCTGCTCGATATCGGGGAGGAGGAGATGGTCCAGCAACAGGTAATCGGGGGAAATGGGCAGGTGGGCCAGCGCACGCCGGAAGGCCTGGCGCGCGGCTTCGGGGACGCCCAGTCGGTCCACCTCTTCCCAGGAGGCCCAGCCGATGGCCCAAGCGAGCGCGTGGTGTAATAGGACGGGCACCAGGCGGGCGCGCTGTTGCGGTGTCAGGCGCTTGGAGTCATGCAGGGTGTACAGGGAGGCTTCCCGGATGGCCTCGGGGGGGAACACCACCGCCGCGGCGACAATGGGCCCGGCCAGGGCACCCCGCCCGACTTCGTCCAGGCCGGCCACGTAGCGGTAACCTGCCTGCCACAGATGAACTTCAAGTTCCCAGGTGGGTGCAAGGAGGGTCATAGCGGCCTCGCCACGCGTTCCAGCGGATGGTGATGAGGTCCCAGGCCATGCGCAGGGAGTCCTGTACCAAACGCACCCGGCTGTCGGGGTCAAAATACCAGGAGATGGGGATTTCCACGATGCGATAGCCCATGCGGCGGGCGATGAAGAGGACTTCCACGTCGAAGGACATTCCGGTGAGGCGCTGGCAGGGGAAGAGGCGCTCGGCCACGTCCCCCCGGAAGCATTTGAACCCGCACTGGCTGTCCCGAATGCCGGGCAGGGCCAGAAGCTGCACCATCCAGTTGAACACCCGGCCGATGATGTGGCGGTACCAGGGCTCGTGGTAGCGCACGGCCCCCGGCGCTTCCCGGGACCCGATGAGGATGTCCCCTTCCGGGGCCTGGGGCGGCAGAAAGCGCAAGATTTCCTCCACGGGCATGGACCAGTCCGCGTCGGCCAGGAACCGGTAGGTCCCTCGGGCGGCCAGCATGCCCATCTTCACCGCCCGGCCTTTTCCCCGCAAGGGGGTGTGCAGGGGGTGGATTTCCGGGTAGCGCCGGGCCAGTTCCTGAACGACTTCCAGGGTGGCGTCGGTGCTGCCGTTGTCCACCACCAGGATTTCGAAGGGGAAACCTTGGGTCCGCAGGAAATCCACCGCATGGGGCAGGGTTCGACGCAGGCGGTGGGCTTCGTTATAGGCAGGGATGACCACGGAGAGGTAGGGGCTTGTGTCGGCCATAAGGCCCTCAATCAAGGACGAAGAAAAGGATGAAGAAACCAATCACAATGAGAAGGTCAAGGGCGGCCAGGACGCCCAGGATGAGCCATTGGGTCCGGGTCAGGCCTCCCATCCCTCGCGCGGCGGTCCGGCGACGTCGTTGGCTTCGGATGGCGGCGGCCATCCGGCCTCTGGAAGCGTGGACCAAAGCGGTGAGCCACTTTTGGATTTGGGTCCGTTGATAGCGTCGCTGGCGACTCAGTTGTTCCAGGTAGCGTGGCAAACCATCCACCATGAGCGGCGAAACGGCCGTTTCTTCCCGCTCCACCGAGTCCACATACGTGGCGGGGTCGAGGAAGACCAGACGGGCTTCGATGGTCACCACGGTGGCGGTGAGATTGTTGAAGAATTCGGTTAGTTGCTCCCGTACCTGGAGGACTTCCTGGATGGGGTCTGGCCGGTAAGGCCGGAAACGCTGCTTGCCGGTGTCGTAAACCCACAGACGGTTACCTTTGACCCGATAATCGCCTTTGAGCAAGGTGGGATAAAGGATATGAATGCCACTCGGACCCAGAAGAATGGGGGGAAGGGGTTGTCGTCGGTTGGGCCAGGGGGCGTTGAGCACCAGGATGAAGTATCGGTCCAGATGTTCCCGAAGGAGTTCCGCCAGGCGCTCCTGGGCCGGGTAATTCCAGAACCAGGACAGGCCGTACTGTAGAGCCCCTTGCAGACGTTGGACAAGGCTCAGGGAGGCGCTGCGCCGGTTAGCAAAAGGCGCGAGATTGAGGATTTTCATTGGATTGATGGGAGGCATACTGTTCCCTCCTTTACAGGCGAAACACGCGGAGGGGCCTCAACGACCCAGTTGGGGCGGTTGACCCAGGCGGGCCCGTTCCTCCTCAACGATGGAGGGATCCAGTTTGCGTACCAGGGGCCTGGGCGGGTGCAGGGCCTGGCCCGAGGGTACGTCCTGGGGCTCCCAACGGGCGGTTTCTTTGTGGGCTTCGTAATGCAAAATGGACCGTTTGCCCCACTCGTCCTCGACTTCCTCCGTCACCAGGGCGCCAAAGAGAGGCTGGGTAAAGCCCAAGAGATGATGGAGGGCCTCAGAAGTAAAGGGAAGGTAGGGGGCCAGCAGAGTTTTCAGCCGGTTGATGGCCTGAATGGCGGTGAACATCACCGTGCCTGCTTCCTGCTTCCGTCCTTCTTTGACCAGGGCCCAGGGCGCGCGGCGTTCCAGATAGCGGTTGACCTCTCCCGCCAGCCGCATGGCTTCCACCAGGCCCGCCCGCAACTGCACCCGTTCCAGATGCTCGCCCACGGTGGTGAACCCCTGGTCGATTTGGGCCAGGAGTTCCCGGTCCTCAGGGCTCAACTCGCCTGGCTCGGGCACCCGGCCCTCCCAGTGCTTGTAAGTGAAGGAAAGCACCCGGTGGACCAGGTTCCCCCAGGTGGCCACCAGTTCGTCGTTGTTGCGCCGCAGGAAGTCCTCCCAATCCCAGTCCGTGTCCCGGCTCTCGGGCATGATGATGGTGAGGTAGTAGCGGAGAGGGTCGGGGTCGTAGCGGGAGAGAAAGTCCAGGCACCATACGGCCCAGTTGCGGCTGCCGGAAATCTTCTGGCCCTCCAGGTTGAGGAAGGCGTTGGCCGGCACGTCGTAAGGCAGGTTGAGGGGGCGAGGGGCATGGCCCTCGAACAGTTCGCCAAAGCGCGTCCCCGCGGCCATGGTTTGCGCGGGCCACATGAGGGCGTGGAAGGGGATGTTGTCCTTGCCGATGAAGTAGTAGAGCCGGGCTTCGGGGTTGTACCACCATTCGTGCCAGGCCTGGGGGTCGGCGTAACGCTGGGCCCATTCGATGGTGGCCGAGAGATAGCCGATGACGGCCTCGAACCACACGTACATGACCTTGTGCTCCCATCCCGGTACGGGAACGGGAATGCCCCAGGTCAGGTCCCGGGTGATGGGCCGCGGTTTCAGGCCTTCACTGCGCAGCACACCCAGGGACTGATGCACGACCAGGGGGCGCCAGGCGTCCTTCTTGGTTTCCAGCCAGGCTTCCAGGTCCTTTTGCAGTTTGGGCAGGTCGAAGTAGAGGTGTTCCGTTTCCCGAAGTTCGGGAACGCTGCCATCGATGCGGGAGCGAGGGTTGATGAGTTTCGTCGCGTCCAACAGGTTGCCGCACTTGTCGCACTGGTCTCCCCGGGCTCCGGGATACCCGCAGATGTAGCACGTGCCCTCCACGAAGCGGTCGGGCAGGAAGCCGAAGGAAGGGGAGTACCACTGCTGTTCTTTTTGGGCGAACAGGTATCCGTTGTCGTACAGGGCCTGGAAGATGGCCTGGGAGACCTTGCGGTGATTTTCGGTATGGGTCGAGGTGTACAGGTCGAAGGTGATGCCGATTTTCTTCCAGAGTTCCAGGAATCGTTCGTGATAGTGCTGGTAGACCTCTTCTGGCGTCGACCCCTCATCCAGGGCCCGTACCAGGATGGGCGTGCCATGGGCGTCGGAGCCCGAGACCATGAGCATCCGCCGGCCCCGCATGCGCTGGTAGCGGGCGAAGATGTCCGCGGGTAGGTAAGCACCTGCCAGGTTGCCCACGTGGAGCAGGGCATTGGCATAGGGCCAGGCAACACCAGCCAGAATGGGGATGCTCATGGTCGACCCTCCGCTTCCTCATGGTGGTCAGGTTTTGGTACCTGTTTCCGTTAAATCTCCGGTACGCCGTCCAGTTCCTGGGAGCCTTCTGGGGAGGCTTCGTTGATGAGCCAGGGCTTGCCCTCCCGCAAGATGAGGGCCACATCCCCTTGAATCTCAAAGGTGTTTCCCATCAGACGGCGACGGCGACCCACCGCTACCCGTTTGCCTTCCGCCAGCCACTTCACCAGCGTCTCGCGGGGCAGGATTTCCACATCGGAGTAATGCACGAATCGACGTCGGTAGCCCCGGGCCCAGGCAACCCGGCCGTTTTCCCGATGCACCGCTTCAATGATGAAATCGTACTTCGGCTTTCCCATGGCCTCACCTCGTGGCAGGGTCGAGAAGGTGGATGTTGAAAGCAAAAATCCGTGAGGGAGCTGCATGCTCGTTGCCTGTACAGGGGTCGCTTGTTTGTTTTGGGAAAAGAACAAGTCGGGGTGGGCGGACTCGAACCGCCGACTCCCGCGCCCCAAACGCGGTGCGCTACCACCTGCGCTACACCCCGATGCACTCCAGGGCAACCTTAGTATAAGACCGGCCCTGAGTCACGTCAAGAAGGCGGACAAGATATGTCATTGTTGCTCCTGGGGTCTGGACAAGAGTTTGGACAGCTGCTGCAAGCAGGTATACTTCAGGGCATAGGCCTGATCGGGCACGGGACCGCCGGTAGAAAAGAGAGATAATGTGCGCAGCGGCGAAGCCGCTGCGCACATTATCTACTTCTTTCCTGCGGTCCAGGGACTGGTCAGGCCTGCGCGAAACGCTGTGTCCTTTCTGAGCAGGGGTCACCACCCTTGCTGTCCAAACTTTCGTTCGAGTCTCAGGGATAAGATATGTCATTGTTGCTCTGGTTGACATTTGGCCTGGGGGCGTTACAATAAAAGCGCCGTTGGGGGCTCGTCTAATCGGCAGGACAGCGGACTTTGGATCCGCCGGTGCAGGTTCGAGTCCTGCGCCCCCAGCCTGGCAGGGCCCTGGTGTTGACCGAAGGGCCCTTTTTCGTTTCCGGGAGTGAGGGTGATGACGACGGGACGACAGTTAACCGTGGTGGTAGGCATGAGCGGGGGTGTGGACAGTTCCGTGGCCGCGGCCCTGTTGGTGCGGCAGGGTTATCGGGTTATCGGCGTCATGTTGCGTCTGTGGGCCGAACCGGGTTGTGAACACCTGAATCGATGCTGCACCCCCGAGGCGATGCTGGCCGCCCACCAGGTGGCCCATCGGTTGGGCATTCCCTTTTATGTGTACGACGTGCGTCAGGTCTTCTACCGCACGGTGGTGCAGGCCTTCTTCCAGGGGTATGCCAGGGGCTGGACGCCCAATCCCTGCCTGGTCTGCAACGCCCACATCCGCTGGGGCGCCTTGCTCCACTACGCCCGGCAATTGGGCGCGGATTACTTCGCCACCGGGCACTATGCGCGCCTGCGCCGC
The DNA here is from genome assembly GCA_015484985.1 of Anaerolineales bacterium. GTDB lineage: Bacteria > Chloroflexota > Anaerolineae > Anaerolineales > DRMV01 > S139-71. Next base: position 5,880 of record WFUL01000015.1, read on the forward strand.
ACGGAGGACGGCCGCGTCCAACTGCTGCGGGGCGTGGACCGGAACAAGGACCAATCGTACGTGCTCAGCGTGCTCACCCAGGAGCAGTTGCAGCATACGCTGCTGCCCATCGGGGAGTACACCAAAGACCAGGTACGGCGAATGGCCGAGGAATGGGACCTGCCGGTGGCCCACCGGCGGGAGAGCCAGGATTTGTGCTTCCTGGCCGGGGAGGATTATCGGTCGTTCCTGGCCCGCCATCGGCCGGATTTGGAAAAGCCCGGTCCCATCCTGGACCTGGAAGGGCGCCTTCTGGGAACGCACCGGGGCCTGGCCTTCTATACCATCGGCCAGCGTCGCGGGCTGGGCCTGCGCACGGGGCGGCCCATGTACGTTCTGGCCAAGGACGTGGGCCGGAACGCCCTCATCGTAGGGCCCAGGGAGGCGAGAGGCAAGAAGTCCCTTATCGCCCGGGAGGTCAACTGGATTCTGGGGGAACCGCCCGCGGCCACCTTTCGGGCCGAGGTACAGATTCGGTACCGGGCCCGGGCCGTGCCCGCGTCCATCGCGTTGGTGGAAGACGGCCGGGCCTTCCGGGTGGCGTTCGACGAGCCGGTGTGGGACATCACCCCCGGTCAGCGCGCAGTGGTGTATCAGGGGGACCTCTGTCTGGGTGGGGGGACCATCGTGGCCGTGGAAGACGCGGCGTCGCCGGCGCTCGAGGTCTCGGCCATGGCATCCCGCCAGGAAGGGGGACAGGAATGAACTGGCCGGGTTTCTGTTTTGGCCTGTTGTGGATTCCCGCCCTGGGGTTGGGCGTGTACGCCTGGCGAAGCCAGGGAGGATGGCTCTGGCTGGTGGCTTCTTTGTTTTTTGCCGCGGTGGGCTTTTTCGTGGGGCATGGGGTGGCCGTTGCCCTGGGCTGGGAATGGGGATGGGTGGGCCCTTGGGC
>WFUL01000016.1 GCA_015484985.1 Anaerolineales bacterium
ATCCTGGCCAGGAGGTCGAAGATGCGTGTGCAAATCCAGAAAGAGAACTTGGCGTACGGGCTTTCCCTGGTCAGCCGGGCCGTGGCCTCGCGAGCGACCAACCCCATTCTGGAACACGTCCTACTGGCGACGGAAGAGGATAAGTTGCGCCTGGCGGCCACCGTTCTGGAATTGGCCATCACGTGTGTGGTGGATGCCCATAAAGTCGAAGAACATGGCGCGGCCGCGGTTCGGGCCCGGCCTTTCTCGGAGTTGGTCCAGACGTTGACGGAAAGCGTGTTTGCCTTGACCTATGAGTCCCAAAGCGCCATGCTCCAAATTCTGGCCGGGAACGCCAAGGCCCAGTTTAAGTGCATGGATGTGGACGAATTTCCGCCCTTGCCGGTTCCCGAAATGGACCACGCGGTGCGTCTGGACCCTGAAGTCTTCCGGGAAATCGTCGACCAGGTGGTCTTTGCCGCGGCCAAGGAGGAAGCCCGGCCGGTTCTCACCGGCGTGTCCGTGCGCACCCGCGACGGCCGCCTGGCCTTCGCCGCGACGGACGGCTTTCGCCTGGCAGTGCGTTGGGTCACCCTGGATGGTGCCGCGCCGGAAGGGTGGGACTTCATCCTCCCGGCCCGGTCTCTGAAGGAACTGGACCGCATTGTGGCCAAAACCGAGGCGGAAGTGGCCATCCAACCCCTGGCCGAACGCCGCCAGGTGGCCTTTCGGACCGGTGCCGTTGACGTACTCTCCCAATTGATCGAAGGCGCCTATCCCAACTATGAGGCCCTGATTCCTTCCAGCGCCAACACTCGGGTTTTGGCCAGTAAGGAACTCTTCCTGCAAGCCTGCCGGCAGGCCCAGATTTTCACCCGGGAGCGCTTCAACGAAGCGGTGCGCCTGGTGATTCAGCCTGGTGAGGAAGGCCCGGGGATGATTCAGGTCATCGCACAGGATGAGGAACTGGGCAGCACGCAGGTGAACGTGGCCGCGGTAGTGGAAGGGGAGGCCATGACCGTGGGCTTCAACGTGCGCTTCTTGCGGGAGGCCCTGGAGGCCATCCCCTCGGGAGAGGTTTCTCTGGAACTCATCGCCCCGGCCAGCCCCGCGGTGTTGCGTCCGGTAGGGCGAGATGATTACGTGCACATCATCATGCCGATGCAAATCCAATAGCCGGAGCCTGGTTTTTCGCATCCTTGACCCCAGGGCCAATGGCCCATCGTCGGCCGTTGGCCGCTTCTTTTTCGAGGGTCCGTCATGACCATGCCGCCCCCTGTGGAACCCCTGTGGCGCATCTACACCACCCTGGTCAAATATCCCATTTTGCGCACGCGCATTCGCGCGCGCATGCGCCAGGAACTCTTCAAGCGGGGCATCATCACGCCGCAGGACTTTGAAGCCCGGGTGCGGGAAGAGGCCATCCTCTCCCAACAGCGGGAAGGTGTACCCCGCTACGGCGACCCTGAAGACGTCTGGGAGGCCCGCAGGGAACGCATTCGTTCCTACCTGACGGATGTCTACTTCGCCACCTACCTGCCCATCGAACTCTTTGAGGAAATCGTGAAGGAGGTGCTGGCAGAAAAGCGCCCCCAGGTGCTGGACATGGACATCACCTTCAACCCCGAGGTGGCGCCCTTTTCCACCCTGATGGAGTACGCCTCTCTTTACGCCCAAATGCCCCCTGAAGAACAGGAAAAACACCAGGCCCATATCCAGGAAATCAAGGCTTCCATCATCCGCCGCATCATCAGCGACCAGCTGGCCTACGTCACCATCGCCCGCAAATGGCTCACCCTGGAGGACCTGCTCACCATCGCCAAGCGCAAAATCGGTCCCGGAAAAATCGGCGGCAAGGCCGCGGGAGTGGTCCTGGCCTATCGTATCCTCAAGTCCTACGCCGACCCCGACATCCAGCAACACATCCGCATGCCCGAGTCCTACTTCATCGGTGCCGACGTGATTTACGCTTTTATGACCTACAACGACTTGATGAAGTGGGCCGACCAGAAATACAAGCCCCCGGAGAAGATTCGGGAAGAGTACCCCAGGTTGCGGGAGGAATTCCTGCGAGGACGTTTCCCGCCGGATATCGAAAACGCGTTGCGGGAACTCCTGGAACACATCGGCAAACGACCCATCATCGTGCGGTCCTCCAGTCTGTTGGAGGACAACTTCGGCATGTCCTTTGCGGGGAAGTACGAGAGCCATTTCCTGCCCAATCAGGAGGATGACCTGGAAACCCGTTTGCGCAACCTCACCCGAGCCATTGCCAGCGTGTACGCGAGCGCGCTTTCGCTGGACCCCCTGTTGTACCGTCGGGAGCGGAATCTTCTGGACTACGATGAGCGCCTGGCCATTCTGCTGCAATTCGTGGAGGGCGAGCGACATGGCGCCTACTTCTTCCCCCAGGCTGCGGGAGTGGCCTTCAGTCGCAACCTCTTTCGCTGGTCCCCGCAGATTCGCATGGAGGACGGCTTCGTGCGCATGGTGTGGGGCCTGGGCACCCGGGCAGTGGAACGAGTGGGCGACGATTACCCCCGTTTGGTGGCTCTGAGCCATCCCACATTGCGACCCGAGGTCACGGCCCAGGAAATTCGTCGCTACTCTCAACGTTACATCGACTTGCTGGACCTGGAGAACAATGCTTACAAGACCCTGCCCATCCACGAAGTCATCCATCGTCAGTATCCGGTGTTGCGCTACATTTTCTCCCTGGACGAAGGCGGCTATCTCGCGCCCCTGCACTCCACTTTCGTTCCCCAGGCGCGTTTGCAAGACCTGGTGGTCACCTTCGACGAGTGGTTGCGCCGTACACCCTTTGTCTCCCGTATGCAGCGCATTCTCAAGACCCTGGAACGCTATTATGAGCGCCCCGTGGACATCGAATTCACCGCCTGCATCACCAATCCCCGGGACCCTCATCCCGAGGTGGACATCACCATCCTTCAGTGCCGTCCCCAGAGCCACTTCCAGGAAGAACCCGTCCACATTCCCGCGGACCTTCCGGAGGAGGACGTCGTTCTGGAGACTTGGGGCGTGGTCCCCCACGGTCGGGTAGAGGGTATCACCCACGTGATTTTCGTGACCCCTGAAGGGTACCGGCGTCTGACCACTTCGGCTCATCGTCGTGCCCTTATCCATGCCATCCATCAGCTCAACGCGCTGTTCAAGGGAAAGTCCTTCATCTGCGTAGGTCCTGGGCGATGGGGTACCCGCAATCCCGACCTGGGGGTCTCCGTGGGTTTCGCGGACATCTACAACGCCCGGGCGCTGATTGAGTTGTCTTCCCGGCGCTTTGGCATCGCGGCGGAACCCTCTTTTGGTACGCACTTCTTCCAGGACCTTATCGAAGCCCGCATTTATCCCCTGGCCGTGGACCTGGACCATCCCCGGACGCGTTTCGCCCGCGCGTTCTTCTATGAGACCCCCAACCGGCTTCTCGAACTGCTGGAGGATGTACCGGAAAGTCTTCGCGATGTCTTGCGGGTAATCCGGGTGAAAGATTACCGGGCCGCGCGTACCCTGACGCTGCTTATGAATGCGGACGAAGGCCGCGCGGTCGCCTTTGTGGAGACCCGCTCTTCCGAGAGGCGATGATGCGTCGTGGGGCGGTGTTGGGCCTGGCTCTTTACTTTGGTCTCATGTTGACCCTTCCCATCGCCTCCTGGATGGGGCGTCGGCCGCCCTGGCCCCTCACCGGGGTGGCCTTCCTGGGACTGCTGGCCTTTACTCTGCTCCACAGCGCGTACACGTGGGGTTGGGGCAGGGCGCTGGCCTTTCTGGGTTGGACTTTCCTCCTGACCGGCGGGGTGGAGATTCTCGGTGTGCATACGGGGTGGCCCTTTGGCCCTTACGTGTATACCTCGCCCTTTTTGGGCGTTTCCTTCCTTGGGGTACCCGTGCTCATTCCGCTGGTCTGGTATACCGTGGCCTATCCCGCTTGGCATCTGATGGACCGGGGATGGAACGGGCGTTTGGTGCACCCGGCTTTGCGGGCCCTGGCGGCTTCCTGGGCGCTGACCGCCTGGGATTTGCTGGCGGACCCCTTGATGGTCCGACGCGGGGCATGGGTCTGGCTTCGTCCCGGGGATTATTTCGACATCCCCGGACAAAACTTCGTGGGTTGGCTGTTGACAGGCTGGGTGCTGTTTTTCGTCTGGGAACGAACCAGGCCATCCAGGGGACAGGATTTGTGGCCCTGGCTCACGTATACGGGTCTGGCTGTGCTCTACGTGCTGCTGGCCTTCCAGGTGGGGTTGCGGGGTGCCGCCGTGGCCGGTGGGGTGGCCATGGGAGGCCTGGCCTTGTGGAGCCTTCCCGGCTTTTGGCCTTGGAAGGACACGAGAGCAAAGAGGCGGTGAAATCACCCTCTTCTCCTTGCCCCTGACAGAAACCCAAGTACAATGGGGGCCATCCTTAGGACGAGGAGCGACTTCATGTTGGTGGTGAAAATCGGTGGCACGGAAGGAGTTCATTTCGGTCCCATCTGTCGAGACGTGGCGCAGTTGGTTCAGCAGGGTCAGCGTCTGGTCCTGGTGCACGGCGGCTCGGCCGAGGCCAATGCCCTGGGTGAGGCCCTGGGTCATCCCCCGCGCTTCGTGACCTCGCCTTCGGGGTTCACCAGTCGGTATACGGACCGGAAAACGCTGGAAATCTTCGCCATGGCCGTGTTGGGGAAAGTCAACGCGTTGTTGGTGGAGCAACTCCTGTCCCTGGGGGTTCCCGCCGTGGGCCTGACGGGTATGGACGGTCGTCTGCTTCAGGCCAAGCGCAAGGAAACCATCCGGGTGGTGGAGAAGGGCAAGCGCAAGGTCCTGCGGGGGGACTATACGGGCAAGATTCAAGAGGTACATCGGGATTTGCTGGACCGTTTGCTGGAGGGGGGATATGTGCCCGTGCTCGCTCCCCTGGCGGTGAGCGAAAAAGGGGAGATGCTGAACGTGGACGCGGACCGGGCCGCAGCCATGGTGGCCGCCGCGATGCAGGCTGATACGCTGGTGCTGTTGACCGGCGCGCCGGGGTTGTTGCGGGCCTTTCCCGATGAAAGCACCCTCATCCCCCGGCTGCCCGCGGCGCGCCTGGACGAGGCCATGGAATACGCGCAGGGCCGTATGAAAAAGAAAGTTCTGGCCGCGCGCGAGGCCCTGGAAGGCGGCGTCCCCCGGGTCATCATCGCCGATGGACGCCAGGAGGAGCGGCCTTTGCTGCGCGCCCTGGAAGGGGCCGGAACCTGGATTGAAGCCTCCATGGCCGGCGGATAGGGCCGGGACCTCCCAGGGGTTATGGGCAAAACGACCTGATTCTCCCCCCACGCCCGTATCCTCTTCCTGCGTACGGGGTTTACACTCATGTAATCCGTCTCGCGGGAGTAGGGAAGATGGCCCGGTATGTGCACATCACCGGATGGGGTGTGGCTATTCCCAGAAAAGTGGTGACCAATTTCGATCTGGCCAAAATCGTGGACACCAGCGACGAATGGATTCGCACTCGAACGGGTATTCGGGAACGTCGGGTGGCGGAAGACCAGGAATACCCTTCCACCTTGGGGACACAGGCCGCCTTGCAGGCCTTGCAGATGGCTGAGTTGCATCCCCGGGATGTGGAATTGATCATTGTGGCCTCCAGTTCGCCGGATTACCCCTTTTTTCCGGCCACCGCGTGCCTGATTCAAGACGCTTTGGGGGCCCGGGGATCTGGGGCCTTTGACATCATGGCCGCGTGTACCGGGTTCATCTACGGCCTGAGTCTGGCCGCCGCGTTGATCCGCACAGGGCAGTACGACAACGCGGTGGTCATCGGGGCTGAGACCCTGTCTCGCATTGTGAACTGGGAGGACCGCAACACCTGCGTGCTCTTCGGCGATGGCGCAGGCGCGTTTGTACTTCAGGCTTCCGAAGAGCCGGGCGGTATCCTGGCCTCGGTCATGCACAGTGACGGTTCGGGCGCGGAGTTGCTCTACATCCCCGCCGGAGGGAGCCGCATGCCCGCTTCTGAAGAAACGGTGGCCAAGCGCCTGCATACGGTGCGCATGAACGGTCGCGAGGTCTTTCGGTTCGCGACACGGGCCATGCCCCAGGCCGTCCAGGAAGTGGTGGAAAAGGCCGGCTTGACCCTGCAGGACATCACCCTCATCATCCCCCATCAGGCCAACCGGCGCATTATTGAGGCCGCGGCCCGCAACCTCAAGATGCCCATCGAGCGGTTCGTGATGAACATTGACCGTTTCGGGAATACCTCCA
>WFUL01000017.1 GCA_015484985.1 Anaerolineales bacterium
CCTTTGGAGGGAAGTGCCTCTCAGGCCCTTTACACCCCCTCTTCCTTCCGGGCGGATGGTGAATGACCGGGCGCTTTCCGCTGCGCGATGGTGGCCAGAACAGCCCCGATGAAGTAGAGGGCGATGAGGGGGCCCATGATCAGGAGCATGTTGAGGGGGTCGACGGTTGGGGTGATGAATGCGGCCAGCACCGCGATGGCGACCACCGCGATGCGCCAGTGCTTCCAGAGAGCCCGGGCCTGTACCCAGCCCATCCGGGCCAGCACGAAGATGACGAGAGGATATTCAAAAGCGAGACCCGACCAGAAAAGCATGGTGGTTACAAAACGGATGTAAGAGGCAGGCCGGGGCACGGCGGGAATACCCATGAAATTCAGCAAGAAAGGCAGGGCTACGGGTAGGAAGAAACGGTAGGCGAAGGCCATTCCCGCGAGGAACAGGGCCAGCACCAGGGGCATCAAGAAAAGTCCCAGCACCCGGGTGCGGGGATACAACCCCGGAGCCACGAAGAAGAACAATTCCAGGTAGATGTACGGCAGAGTCAGGACGAAGGCCACCAAAAGGGCCACTCGCATGGAGACGCCGATGGGCTCGGTGACTTCAATGGCTTGCAGGTGTTCCACGCCGCCGATGGGTGCTGCCAAGAAGGCCAGCGTCTGGGGCACCAGGGCTAGGCTGGCGAAAGCCACGATGACGTAGACCACCACCGCCCGGGCCACGTGGCGGCGCAGGGCATCTAGGTGTACCCACAGAGATTCGGGGTGCCGGATGGCCTCTTCCAGCACCTGGTCCATGGGCCGCTCCTGGGGAGGCTCGGTGAAGAAGGCCCACACTGCGCGGAAAGGGCGCGTGAGGGCTTCTCCAAAGCGACGCCAGCGTTCATGGAGACGGTGACGGAGTTGTCGAAGCGCGGTCATCTTGGACACTCACGCTGGAGGAGGAAGACGGTGTGGAGGAAGGCGATGGAGGATGGGCAAGAGGCGTCCCCGGGGGCAGAATGGACGGCCCTGAAGGGGGAGACGCCTGTTGCAGTTCCCGCTGCCATTCGTGTTGCAGGCGTTCCAACTCCTCAAGTCCTGCCCGACGGATTTCCTCCCGTAGGTAAGACTCAAATTCATAACGGAGGCGCACGGTCATGCGCCAAAGGGTGGACATGTAGAGACGGCGCAACAGGCGTCCAAGCATACGGGCCAGGCGTTGCATTTCTTCCGGCCCTAAGAGCAAGAAGCCCAAAATGAGGAGGAAAACCAGTTCCCCGGTGCCCAGTCCGAACAGATTCATGCCACTTCCTGTGCTTGCAGAAACGTCTGCAACTCTCGGCGCAGGGCGTCCAGGTCGTCCACCATGCTCCCCAGGACGCCGTTGATGAATTTCGGGGACGAAGAGGAGCCGAAAACTTTGGCCAGTTCCACGGCCTCGTTGATGGCCACCTTCAAAGGCGTTTTGGGGTGCAACGCCATTTCCCACAGGGCAATGCGCAGGATATTGCGGTCAATGGGGGAGAGATTTTCCACCGGCCAGTCGGGCGCGTGTTTGGCGATGTAGCGGTCCAGAATGGGGCGTAACAGGAGAACCTCCCGCACGATGCGCCTCGCGAAGCGAGCCAAGCGGGCAGGCATGGGCTCCTCCTGAAGCCGGATTTGCAACACCGTTTCAGGAGGATGCCCCGTCAGGTCGATTTCGTAAAGCACTTTGAGGGCCAATGCCCGCGCGCGCGTGGGCCCGCGCATCATGATGTGTCCTCGGCGGCTTCGGGATAGTGGATGTCCTCAATATGCACATTGACCCGTCCAACGGTCAGGCCCACCAGGCGCTCCAGAGCCCGGGCCACGGCCTTTTGGATTTCACGGCTCACCTGTCGAATGTTCACGTCATGGTCCAGAATGACGTAGATGTCCACGTCCACGACTTCGCCTTCCACAGACAGGTGCACGCCTTCCTTACCGCGACGTAACAGGCGGTTGAACATACCCGGGATAGGAGCCAAGGCGTGTACCCCGGATACCTTCTGGGTCTCCAGGCGCACGATATCCAACAACACCTCAGGCGCCACCGTCGTCCTACCCGGCGTGACGCTCCGGGACGGCATAGGGTCCTCCGTCGTCATGGGCTTAGGCGGCCAACAGCACCAAAGCGCCCATTTGCTCCAGACCGCTTCCCATGAAGCCCATGGCCATGACAGCCAGCCACAAGCAGCAAGCACACAACCCTAAGGCCAGATTCGCATAGCCCAGGCCCAGTCCCACTTTGGCCAGGGTGTCTCCCTCCAGCGCGCCACCGCTTTCCCGAATTTCCTTCAGGGCCATGTGGCCTGTGATGGCCGCTCCAATGCCGCCTATCAAAGGAAGCATCACCCAGCTCAAAATGCCCAGAATCAAACTCACCAAGGCCAACGTGCTTTGTTTACGTTCGGGCTGGGGAGCCGTATGGGGCGCGCCCTCAGCAGGACTTTCATAGGTTTGAAATTCCGACATGATATTCCTCCTTCCGAAAAAGAGTGGCAAAATTCTCAAAAGCAAATTCAAGTATACCAAAGGTGCTATGAGGACAAACGCACAAACTCGTTTCGGGAGAGGCCAGATGCCCCAAGTCATCTACCGTTTTCCTCCCTCGTTCTACTGGGGGATTGTGGTGCGTTCCTTCCGAGTGTGGGGACCCGCGCCCCAGGCCGCCAAGACTGACCGCATTCGCGAGGCGCCCGTTTGGGCTTGGCAGGGGGAAGGCTGGCGACAGGCTGTGCGTTCCGCAGCCCAGATGAACCTTCAGGTGTTGGGTCTGTATCTTTCCTGGCCCCGTCTGCAGCCCTCTCCCGATACATGGGATAGGACATGGCTGGACCGTTATCGGGACATCCTCTCTTATGCTCGCGAATTAGGATTGGAGGTCTGGCTGGCCTTTCACGACGGTGAGGATCCGGCTTGGTTCCATGAACGGGAAGGGTGGTTACATCGCGAATCCCCTCGCTGGTTCGCGGATTACGTGACCCGAGTGGCCCGTGAACTGGCTCCCTGGGTCACCGCGGGATGGTGTCCTTTGCCCGAACCCAACCGTGTGGCCTGGGAGGGTTACATCACCGGGGAACGCCCGCCGGGCTTTCGTGCCCGCTGGCCCCAGGCCCTGGTTGCCCTGGGCCATATGATGGAAGCCCATGCCCGGGTAGCGGCCGCGTTGCGCCGGCTGGCACCCCGGGTGCCCGTGTTCCTGAGCCTGGCCATTTATCCAGCCTTGCAACCGGCTCGCAGGTGGCACCCGGCCGACCGTCGGGCAGTGGCCCAGGCCCGGCACCTTTTGCTCCAGACGCCTGCCCGCTCTCTGGCAGGACCCTTGCACTCACAGGTAGACAAGGTAGGGGTGGTGCCCATGCCCCTTCAGGTGCTTCGTGTGCATCGTCCGGGTCTGATCCTCCAGCGGGCTTCCTCTTCGTCTTCCTCCCCTCCGGCCCATCCCCGACAGGGGACCCTGTTTCAGGTCCTCAAGGGGGCACGACGTCTGGCGCGTCCCCTGTGGATTCTCCACCATGCCGGGCCTGACGTGGAGGACACTCCGTCCCCTGGATGGTTGGTCGACCAGTTACTCCAGGTTTGGCACGGCCTGATTTACGGTGCGGTGACTCAGGCCTACCTGTACGAGGGTCTGGTGGACGGTTCTGATTTCCGGGGAAAGGGAACGCCACAGGGGCTGTTGGAGGTGGACCGGGTGACTCGGTCCCGACGGGAGCGCGCCCTCGCCCGTTTATATTGGGAGGTGATTCGGGAGGGTGGTCTTTCTCACAACGCGGTGGCTGCCTATGCGCCCGAGCGGCTCTCCCATCTGTATCCCGGCTTCCCACTGCCCAAACACGTGGAATAGACGCGTTGGGCTGTTATGGACCGCTGATGGGTACATGTTTTGCAGATGAGTCCCGGGACTTTTTCTTGCGAAGACCAGGCCTTTGCGGGGGATGTTTCTCGATGTGATGGGTAGGCCTTATCTGCCTCAGACCCCAGGCAAGTAAAGGAAATTGAGGTGTGGGGCGGCGAAGCCGTCCCACACCAAAAGGGAAACGCTGCATTTCATGCTATACTTTTAGGCATCCTGGCCAGGAGGTCGAAGATGCGTGTGCAAATCCAGAAAGAGAACTTGGCGTACGGGCTTTCCCTGGTCAGCCGGGCCGTGGCCTCGCGAGCGACCAACCCCATTCTGGAACACGTCCTTCTGGCGACGGAAGAAGATAAGTTGCGCCTGGCGGCCACCGATCTGGAATTGGCCATCACGTGTGTGGTGGATGCCCATAAAGTCGAAGAACATGGCGCGGCCGCGGTTCGGGCCCGGCCTTTCTCGGAGTTGGTCCAGACGTTGACGGAAAGTGTGTTTGCCTTGACTTATGAGTCCCAAAGCGCCATGC
>WFUL01000018.1 GCA_015484985.1 Anaerolineales bacterium
CAGCGTCAGATGTGTATAAGAGACAGCTCAACAGCGGGCTGAACCCGGGCTTCCGTCGCTGGAGTAGAGGAGGGCTCTGGAGCCGAAGAGGGAGCCTCGGTGGGGGAAGGGGTGGCTTGTTGACAAGCGGCCAACACGGCTACAACAAGCAAGGTAAGCAACAAGACGGCCTTTCGCATATAACACCTCCTTAGGTGCGTTTTCGGTCTCTCATTGCATGAATACGTCGAAAGGCCGCGGTTGGATTGCACGATTTTTGTCTTTCAAAACTTGCTTTTGGTTAGAAGTCTATGGAGCCTCCCATGACCTTGGGGCCGGTGGGTCGGGGGCTTCCTCCGGTAGGTTCCAGGGTGATGCCAAAGGCGGGGAAGTGCTCCAGGGGCTCGGGAGATTCCACAATCACCGTTACCCAGGGAGAGGAAGGAGTGACGGAGAAGACGGCTCCACTGACCCGTTGGCCATCGGGACGAATCAGCCAGAGTTGGTAGGCCCGACCCGCTTCAGGTGTGGGCAGGTTCTTGGCCACCAGCACGGCGTAGTGGTTGCTGGGCTCGAAGAGGAGCACGCCCTCGGCTTGAGGAAGGCGCTCCGTGCCCTGGAGGATGACGACCTGGAAAGGCGAGGTCGTCTGGGCCCGCTCCAGGCGCTGGAGCCGTGCCCATAGGGTGAGGTTGCTGAAAAACAGAATCAAGGTGACCAGGGCCAAGCCCGCGAGGGCCCATCGGGGCGAGGGGGCCAAAAGTCGGATGAGCCACGACCGTATCCGAGACGTTGCGGAGGCCTGACGACCTGCTACGCGAGCGAGCAGGGCCTCCTTTACCTGTGGTCGTGGAGCAACTTGTGGGGCCATGAGGGCGAGGGCTCCGATGGCTTCCAGGTACGCCCGATACTCGGCCGTGCAGCGCGAGCACTCCGCCAAATGGACTTCCACCTGTCGGCTTTCTTCGGGAGTCAACAGGCCCAGGACGTGTTCTGGAAGATGAAGGCGAACGTGTTCGCACTGCATGATATGCTGCCTCCTACTTCTATATACGCCTCGACGGGCCGGATGGATGGTCGGCTTCGGCGACCAGGAGCCGACGCAGGGCCTGTATAGCTGCCCGCAAGCGGGATTTCACCGTGCCTAAAGGAAGGTTGAGACGTCGAGCGATTTGCTGGTGGCTCAGGCCTTCAAAATAAGCCAGGAGCAGAACGGTTCGTTGTTCCTCAGTCAGCCGAGTCAGGGCTTCTCGTACCTGGGTGCGCTCCCAGGCCTGAATGGCCAAATCCTCGGGGCCGGGATCGGGTTTCACAGCCTCGGAAAGGCCTTCTTCGGGGAGGTGTTGCGCGTCCAAAGGGCGCCGCTGGCGACGGCGAAGCACGTCCAGCGCCCGGTTACGGGCGATGTACAGGAGCCATGCCCGGACGGAGCCCCGATGGGGATGGTACTGGTCTGCCTTTTCCCATACCCGCCAGAAAACTTCTTGGGTAACGTCTTCGGCCAAATCCACCTGCCCCACGATGCGCAAGGTCAGGCTGAAGACCAGACGGGCGTATCGGTCGTAGAGCAGGCTCAGGGCCTGGGGATCTTTGCGCTGGATGCGTTGAAGCAGATACAAATCGTCCTCGGGGGGTGTTGTCATGGCGTTTTCCTGGTTGTTGGACCCTATAGGGGAATCATGCCGTGATGGTGCTTGCGATTATACCAGGGGTTTCCCTGAGATTTTCTCGTCTTTCCGGCCCATTGACGGCAAGATTCGGTATACTTTTGGTAACGAACGGGCACCGGGGGAGAGACCCGACCTCGAGTCGGGCGCCGAAGGGGCAAGCCCGGGAGCGGTTCCGGGTGAAACTCTCAGGCAAAAGGACTCCGGTGCCGACGGCCCTCTGGAGAGTGCGCGGCTTTGGCCGCGCCGCCGAAGGGGCAAGCGCCCAAGGGCGCGCATCTCTCAGGCCGCAGGACAGAGGGCACGCGTTCCTCTGGGGGGACGCGTGCTTTTTTCATCCTCAATCCTGCAAGGAGGTGCGTCATGGCCTGGCAGACTCCTGAAAACCTGAAGTACACCCAAAACGACGAATGGTTCGACCCGGAAACCGGCCGCTCGGGTATTACCGATTATGCTCAGGACCAACTTTCCGATGTGGTCTACGTGGAGTTCCTGGTGGACGTGGGCGACGAGGTCCAGAAGGGCGATTCCGTGGCTACCGTGGAATCGGTGAAGGCCGCGGCCGATGTGTACGCCCCGGTCTCGGGCAAGGTGGTGGAAATCAACACCGACCTGACGGACAACCCCGAGTGGGTGAATGAAGACCCTTACGGCAAAGCCTGGATGATTCGCCTGGAGCCCACGAATCCAGAGGAGATGAATGAGCTCATGGATGCTGAGGCATATGCCCAATACTGCGAGGAACGGGAGTAGACGCTCGGCAGACCGCTAACCGCCGACGGCCGACTGAGTGGGAGGTGCCCCATGTTCGTACCGCATACCCCCGAAGAAATCCAGGAGATGCTTCGGGCCATTGGTGTGGAGAAAATTGAGGACCTGTTCGCGGACATCCCCGAGAAGTTTCGCCATCCCAAGCAAATCGATCTGCCGCCTCCAATGACGGAGATGGAGGTGGCCGAGGAGTTGCAGCACCTGGCGGAGGCCAACGACAACGTCCGGGACCATTTGCTGTGCTTCCTGGGTGCCGGTGCCTATTATCACTACATCCCCTCGGTCATCGACCATATCCTGCGTCGAGGGGAGTTCTATACCGCATACACGCCCTACCAGCCGGAGATTTCCCAGGGCACACTGCACGCCATCTTCGAGTTCCAGAGCATGGTGGCCGCGCTTACGGGCATGGAGGTGGCCAACGCCTCCCTGTACGACGGCGCGACCGCAGTGGCCGAGGCCGTGAACATGGCCTACCACGTGTTCCGGGGCAAGCGGCCCAAGAGCGTGCTTTCTCCCTTCATTCATCCCCAGTACCTGGCTACGGTGCGCACATACTACGAGCACTCGGACCGGGAGGTGGTGGTTCCCGACCTTCCCGTGGAAGCCTCCCCCGAGGCCCTCATCGAGTTCATTGACGACCGAACCTCCCTAGTCATGGTGGCCTATCCCGATTTCTTCGGGCGTCTGTACGATTTGCAGGCCGTGGCCGACGCGGCCCATGAAAAGGGCGCGCTCTTTGGCGTGGTGGCCAACCCCTTGGCCCTGGCCCTCTTCAAGGCCCCAGGGGAATACGGCGCGGACATGGTAGTGGCCGAAGGTCAACCCCTGGGCATCCCTCTGAGTTTCGGCGGTCCCTACCTGGGCATTTTCACCACCCGCAAGAAACTGGTCCACAAAATGGCTGGCCGTCTCATTGGCGAATCGGTGGACAGCCGGGGACAGCGGGTATACGTCATGACCCTGAGTGCGCGGGAACAGCACATCCGCCGGGCCCGGGCCACGTCTAACATCTGCACCAACAACGCGCTCATGGCCCTGGCCGCGACAGTGTACATGGCCCTGCTGGGGAAGGAGGGTCTGCGAGAGGTGGCCTTGCTCAACTACCACAAGGCCCACTACGCGGCCCAGCGCCTGAGTCAAATCCAGGGCTTCGAACTGGCCTTCCCCGACGTGCCCTTCTTCAACGAGTTCGTGCTCAAGACCCCCTCCTCGGTCAAGGACATCAACGACTTCCTGCTGGACCACGACATCCTGGGGGGCTATGACCTGTCCCAGGACTTCCCCCAACTGGACCGCCACATGCTTCTGGCGGTGACGGAGATGATTTCCCGGGACGACATCGAATTCCTGGCGGAAGTGTTGGAGGAATGGGTGGCGTAGATATGGTGTAGCCAACCCCCACATCTGGAGGGAGCCATGAGTGAAAAGAAAATCCGTGAACCCTTGTTGATTGAACTCTCTATACCCGGACGTCGCGGTGTGCGCTTTCCCGAACCCGACGTGCCCCAGGCCCAACTCCCGGAACACCTGTTGCGCGAGGACCTGCCGCTGCCCGAAGTTTCCGAGGTGGACGTGATTCGCCACTTCACCCGGCTCTCCCAGTACAACCACGCGGTGGATACGGGCTTCTACCCCCTGGGTTCCTGCACCATGAAGTACAACCCCAAAATCAACGAGGATATGGCCCGCCTGCCCGGCTTCGCCTACATCCACCCGCTGCAGCCTGAGGAAACCGTGCAGGGCGCGCTGGCTCTCATGTATCACCTGCAGAAGTACCTGGCGGAAATCGTAGGGATGCCCGGGGTAAGCCTGCAACCTGCGGCCGGTGCGCATGGCGAGTTCACCGGCATCCTCATCATGCGCGCGTACCATCGGGACCAGGGCGAGCACCAGCGCAACAAGGTCCTGGTGCCCGATTCCGCGCACGGCACCAACCCCGCGTCCTCGGCCATGAGCGGGATGCGGGTGGTGGAAATCCCCTCAGACGAGCGGGGGAACATTGACCTGGTGGCTCTGAAGAAGGAATGCGACGAGACCCTCGCGGGCCTCATGATTACCAACCCCAACACCCTGGGCCTCTTTGAGGAGCACATTGAGGAGGTGGTGAACGCGGTCCACGAGGCCGGTGGTCTGGTCTACGGCGACGGTGCCAACCTCAACGCCTTCCTGGGCATCGCTCGCTTTGGGGATATGGGCTTTGACATCGTGCATCTGAACCTGCACAAGACCTTCTCCACGCCCCACGGTGGCGGTGGACCGGGTTCGGGACCCGTCGCGGTGGCCGAACACCTGAAGGACTTCCTCCCCGGTCCCATCGTGGACATCGTGGAAGAGGGCGACCCGCCCACCTACGGCTTCGTGTGGCCCAAGAAGAGCATCGGTCGGGTCAAGGCTTTCTACGGCCACTTTGGGGTTATGGTCCGCGCGCTGACCTACATCCTCATGATGGGCCAGGAGGGCTTGCGGAAGGTGGCCGAGATGGCCGTGCTCAATGCCAACTACCTGCGGGTCATGCTGCAGGATACGTACCACATCCCCTACAATCGTCTGTGCAAGCACGAATTCGTGGCCGAGGGCCGCTGGCCCGATGCGCCGGACATCAAGGCCCTGGACATCTCCAAGCGCCTTATGGACTTCGGCTTCCACCCGCCCACCAACTACTTCCCCCTCATCGTCAAGGAAGCCCTGATGATTGAGCCCACGGAGACGGAAAGCAAGGCCACCCTGGACGCGTTCATCGCGGCCATGAAGCAGATTGCCCGGGAAGCTCGGGAGAACCCCGAAGTCCTCAAGACTGCACCCCACAACACGCCCTTTGGCCGGGTGGATGAAGTGAAGGCGGCCCGGGAACTCATCCTGACGTGGCACGATTGGTCGACGGTCGATAGCCGACGGTCGATAGTCGATAGTCGATAGTCGATGGTCGATGGTCGATGGTCAGGGGTTGAGGGTTAGAGGGGAGGGGTCGTGGGTATCGGTGCGACCGGTATCCCACGGCCCCTTTGGTTGCCATTTAGGCCGGGATGGAGGGGATGTCAGGAGGGGGGATTGGGCTTCCCCGTTCGGGCGCGTTACCCTTTTCGGGCCCACAAATAGGCTACGGCCTGCACCTGAAGGCGTTTTCCTGCTTCCACCTGGGGCCGGAGGTGACGTTCGAATCGTTCTCGCTCTTGAGGCGTGAGCACCTCTTCCAGCACCCTGGCCAGGGGAGGGATGTGAGGATTTCCGGGTACATGGAGGAAGTCCTCCCAGTTTTCCGGCAGACCAGGTTCCCGGTCCACGTGAAAGGCCAGGTGAAGGTGGGTGAAGCCGGCTTCTTCGGCCAGGCGCCATAACGTCCGTTCA
>WFUL01000019.1 GCA_015484985.1 Anaerolineales bacterium
CCAGAAGTGAAGGAGGGAACCACTATGTCCGAGGTCTTCCAACTGCCCCGGAGTGAGAAGAAACTGGTCGTCTGGCACCTGGTCATCGCCGTCGCGGCCCTCTCGGTGGGCGGGCTCTTTGGGCTCTTTCAGGCCCTGAACTACGGCGGCGTTGACCTGTACGGCTTTTTGGGCAAGCTGGGCTTGAAGAGTTACTATCAGGGCCTCACCCTCCACGGCGTGCTCAACGCCATCATCTGGACTACCTACTTTATCATGGGCTTTTTGACCTTCAACGTGGTGTACGGCCTCAAGCGACCGCTGAAGTCCGCCAAACTGAACTGGGCGGGCTTCTGGGTCATGACCCTGGGCCTGATTTTGGCCGCGCTCATGATTCTGTCCAATCAGGCGTCGGTCCTGTACACCTTCTACCCGCCCCTCAAGGCCCCCTGGATTTTCTACCTGGGCCTGACTTTGCTGGTGGTGGGCTCCTGGATTGAAGGCTGGGGCTTGGCCTGGACCTTCTTCGCCTGGAAGAAGGAAAACCCCGGAGTCCGTTCGCCCTTCATCGCCTTCGCCGCGGTCCTGACCTTCGTCCTGTGGCAGCTGGCCACCCTGGGAGTGGCCGCGGAAGTGCTGGCCCTGTTGCTCCCCTGGTCCATGGGCCTGACCCAGGGGGTGGACGTGGAGCTGGCCCGGACCCTCTTCTGGTGGTTCGGGCATCCTCTGGTCTACTTTTGGCTGCTGCCTGCCTACATCTCCTGGTACGCCTACCTGCCCCGGCAGGCGGGAGGCAAGCTGTTCAGCGACACCCTGGCCCGCCTGGCCTTCTGGCTCTTCCTGCTCCTGTCCGTGCCTGTGGGCTTCCATCACCAGTACCTGGACCCGGGCGTGCCGCCGGGTTGGCGCTACATCCACGCCCTCCTCACCCTGTCCGTGGTGGTGCCCTCCATGATGACCCTGTTCACCGTGGTGGCCTCGCTGGAGTACGCGGGTCGTAAGCGGGGCGGGAAGGGCCTCTTCGGCTGGATTTGGGCCCTGCCCTGGAAGGACCCCTCGGTGGCGGCCCAGCTGCTGGCCGGGCTCATCTTCATGTTCGGCGGCATCGGCGGGGTCCTCAACGCTTCCTACAACATCAACATGATTCTGCACAACTCCGCCTGGGTGGTGGGGCACTTCCACCTCACCGTGGGCACGGCCGTCACCCTGAGCTTCATGGGGATTTCCTACTGGCTGGTGCCATACCTCACGGGGAAACCCCTGCCCGAGAAGGTGGCCCGGGCGCAGGTCTGGTTCTACGCCATCGGCATGACCATCTTCTCCCAGGCCCTGCACTCCCTGGGCCTGGCCGGGGCGCCGCGGCGCACACCCCTGGGGAACGCGCCCTACATCCCACCGGAGTGGCAGGGGCTGCTGTTGCGGGTCGCCATCGGCGGCGTCTTGCTGGCTACGGGGCTGTACCTCTACATCTACATCATGGCCCGCCTGGCCTGGGGCAAGGCGAAGGAGCCCGTCACCGTGGAGCCCCCCGTCGCCGAGGCCCTGCACGACCCGCAGCAGACCCCGGCCTGGCTGGATTCCTGGCGGCCTTGGGTCATCGGGGCCATCGCCCTAGTGGTGCTGGCGTATACGCCGGTCCTCCTGGACCTCATCACCAACATGGTGCCCGTGGACGCGCCCATGATGAAGTTGTGGTGATGCCGCGGGGACACGCGGTATAGGCGACCTCCGTCGGACGGAGGTGAGGGGCGACCGAGGATGCCGGTCGCCCCTCACCATGCGGATGCTCAGGATGCGCCTATGTCCCGGCACATGCACGCTTTCCCCTTCCACGGCGATACGTGGTTGCGCCGTCTCGAAGGCATGACGGTGCGCCTGGAGGCCCCTCTGTATCGTTGGGTGCGGGACCCCTGGCTGTTTCTGTTCTACCATACCGGGACCCTGGCCTTCGGCACGCTGGTGCTGTTGGGCGTGACCGGGCTGTACGTAACCCTCTTCTACCGCTTCGGTTTTGAGGGGTCCTACGCCTCCATCGTGGGTTTGGACGCCAACCTGGTGGGCTGGGTCATGCGCAGCGCCCATCGCTATCTGGGGGACCTTTTTCTGGTGTTCACCCTGTTGCATGCCTGGCGCATGTTCGTCCAGAATCGCTTCAAGGGAGCCCGCTGGTTGGGATGGGTCGCCGGCGTGGGGATGCTCGCGGTCACCTGGGCCATCGGGGTAACGGGTTTCTGGATGCTGGCCGACCAGCGGGCCCAATGGCTGCATGGCGGGTTGCAACATCTCCTGCAGCGAACCCTGTGGGGGCAGCGGTGGGTGGTGGACTTCCTGTTGCCCTCGCCGGAGAACAACGGCTGGCTGTACATGGTGCTCCTTTTCTTCCTCCACGTGGGCCTGACGGGGCTGTTGGGCTTACTCTACTGGTGGCACATCCGGCATCTCCAGCGCCCTCGTTGGCTGCCGCCTCGACCCTGGTGGGCGTGGGTGACCGTCGGGGTCCTTCTCCTGGCCCTTTTCTGGCCCGTCCCGCACCTTCCCATGTGGGATTTCACCCGCTGGCCGGAGACCGTCCCGCTCAACGTCTTTTACCTGAGCCTGCTGCCCGACCTTCTCCGGCGCGGCTGGGGAACCGCGGTCCTGGCCCTGCTCCTCTTGGGCGTCGCCCTGTTTCCCTGGGTCTGGTGGCCTGCCAGACGTCCGCGGCCCGTGCGTCTGAAGGTAGATGCCTGCATCGGGTGCACATTGTGCGCGCAGGATTGCCCCTATGGGGCGTTGGAGATGGTCCCGCGGGAGGGACCGGGCCACCCATTGGGGC
>WFUL01000020.1 GCA_015484985.1 Anaerolineales bacterium
ATAGGACAAAGGCACTGTAGCCCTCATCGGGCACGGGATCTCAGGAAGTAAAATAAATTGATGGGGCGGCGAAGCGCCCTATCAATTTATTTTACTTCCTTGCTGTCCAAACTTTCGTCCGAACCTCAGAGGTTTAAGCACCTTGGCATTCTTCTCCTTTCCCGTTACAATGGAAACACCTTTCGAACACATGTCCAGAGGGCGGTATGCCGATTCAATACGCTCAGGTGCTTCAGCAGTTACGAGAGAAGCTGCCTCGCCTGGTCACACGACGAGAAGAGCGGCAGGAGCTGGTGGAGGCCGCACGCCAGGTCTTCGAGCAATGGAAGTCCCGGCCAGAGATGTTGCGGGAGCGGGTGGAAGAAGCGGTGCGCAAGGACCCCAACTTGCGCAGTGGAGCCCCCCTGGACGATGTCCCGGCTTTGGATGCCGTGGTGCCGCCTCCCCCGCTTCCGGCCCCGGAATCCCTGGCCTTACTGGCCTCGGATGGTTCTCACGTGATGCCGGACCGTCATCGGTCGCTGTTCTACGGCGTGGTCAACGTGGCCGTTTTTTTGCTCACCTATCGAGATTCGTGGAAGGTGGTGGAGACCCGGGTCTTTTTGGAAGACGACTTTCCTCCTTACCTGGCTCCCGAATCCTACGTGCGGATGGAGCGCACCGTCCGGGAACATGCGCTGCTGGCTCAAGTGGCCGTGCAGGTGCTCGGTGGTCAGCGGTCAGCCGTCAGCGGTCAGCCGTCGGCAGTCGGCAATCGGCTGACCGCTGACCACCGACGGCTGACTACTGACCGCCGCCCCCTGCCCTTGCTGGATGAGTCCTGTGAAATGGTCGCTTTGGTGGACGGTCCGCTGGAAATCTGGGGGGTTGCCGAACAGGAATATCGCCTGTTGGTGCGACGCCTGAGCGCCCATTGGGATGCTCTTCGGCAGGGACGCCTTCCTTTGGCCGGGTATGTGGACCGTCCCCGGGCCGACCTGGTGGTGCAGATGCTGGCCATTGCCCAGGGGCACACCGATGCCCGTAGACCTCTATGGCCTGGCGTGCTGGACGCACACCTCTATCTGCCCTTGTTGCAACCCGGCTGGCGTTCTCCCCTGTTTCGCATTTATTCCGCAGGGATGCAAGGCTTCCCCCAGGACCACAAAGTCTGTTTCTTCTACATGCATGTGGGAACCGAGTCCCGGCCGTTGTTGGCCCGGGTGGAGATTCCGGCCTGGGTGGCCCGGGAACCGAGGCTGGTTCAGAACGTGCATCGGGCTTTGTGGGTGAGTTTGAATTGGAGCGGAAGCGCGCGTTATCCTTATCCTCTGCATCGGGCCCATCAGGAGGCCGTGGTGACGTACAAGGACCGGGAAGAATTCGAAGGCTTGCTCCAACGCTTCTGGATGGAGCAGGGTTTGGCTCTCTCAGGGCCTTCGGAAAAGCAGCGCCTGAAGAATCGAGACCGGCGGAAGTGAAAAGGTGCCCTCGCTCTGGGTTGCAGGAGGCCGGATATGGAAGCCGTGAAAGGTCGTCTTTTGACGAGCACCTCCACCGATTTTCTGGTGGGCTGCCGGTTGCGGGAGCTGGCCGGCCTTCCTTTCGGGGCCTTGGTGAAGGCGCCCTGGCTTACGGATGCCCCTGAAACCGGGGACCTCTATGGCCTGGTGGCCTGGGTCCGGGTCCCCGAAAGCAGCATGGCACGTCAAATGGCCGTGCAACCTGCTCCCACACCGGGCATGGTGCAGGACCAACAAAGTACGGCTGAACCTGCCGAGGTGCGGGTTCTGGTGGTGGGTTACCGACAGGGGCGTCGGATTCATCATTTGCTTTCCCCTTATCCCCCGCGTCCCCTGGCCGAACTGACGTTGTGCGCGCCTTCTGAGGTGGTGGCGTTCACGCAAGAGGGCCGACTCGGTTATCTGCGCCACATCCTGCGGGCCACGGACCTGCCCATGCCCGAGCTTTTGGCCGCGCATTTGCGGCAGGCGCACGAGGCGCACGTCCACCACGGGAACCCCGACTGGGTGCACGCCGCGGTGCAACGGGTCATCCACTTGTTGCGCGACGACCCGCCGACCCTGTTGTGGGTCCTCGATGCCCTCAGTGACGCATTGCCCGAAGCGCTGGCTGCGGTGAAGCCCTGAGGGCCCGACCGACCGCTGACCGCCGAATTCAGGAGGGGTCTATGACACAGGACGTGCTGGGCTATGTTCTGGGTGGGAGCCTGCAGGAGGGTCTTACCGTTCGCCTTCAGGTACCCCCCCATAGGGTCCATGAGGGGGCCTTCGTGGTCATGGACGCCCCGGGTTGGCGCTTCTTCGGCATCGTGACGGATGTCGCCTTACGGACCACCCATCCCCGATACGTGGAGAACGAGACGCCGGACCTGGCACCAGCCCTCACCCATATGCTGCGTCAGTCCACCCTGTACACCACGGCCACGGTGCTCCCCGTACGCATGATGGAAATCGGCCCTGACCCGGAACAAGACCCCGAAGGGTATCAGCGATTCCTCCAAGAGGTGGACGCGGGCCTCCGGGAAGTGCGTCCCATGCCGGTGAAAACGGTGCCGCCCCACTTTTCCCCCGTCCGTCTGGCGGACCAGGGCGATGTGGATGAAATCTTCGGACGTCCCACGGAAAAGGCCACTTTCGTCATCGGCTACACCCGAGAACAGGGCCACGCGGTGCGCATCCGCTTGCGAGAGTTCATCAAGCGTTCCGCGGGTGTCTTTGGAGCCACGGGTACGGGGAAATCCTTCCTCACCCGGTTGCTCCTGGCGGGCATCATGCACCACGACGTGGCTTCGGTGCTGGTCTTCGATATGCATAACGAGTACGCCTACGATTTACCGGACCCCGACCGCAAAGTGCGCGTGGACGGCCTCAAGAGCCACTTCCACAGTCGTATCCAAGTGGTGGGTTTGGGTCCCGGAACCCTCATCCAAAATCGTCCTCCGGATTACCACCTGCAAATCCCCTCGTCGGAAATCCAGCCCGCGGACATTGAACTCTTGATTCACGCCCTCAACCTGTCCGAGACGGCCTCTCTGGTCCTGCATGCCCTGTATCGGGAGTACGGTGACGGCTGGTTCGAGCACTTCCGTTCCCTGGAAATTGGGGCCACAGAGGAAGTGGAAGAGAACGGCAAGACGAAGACCGTGCCCGCGGAGAACAGCGTGGAAGCCTGGGCCAAACGCGCGGGGATTCATCCTGAATCCGCCCGGGCCATTCATCGGCGTCTGCGCCTGCTCTTCGACCGGGACTACATCGCGCCGGACCCGCCCCACAATACCTTGCAGCAAATCATTCAAGACTTACAACAAGGGCGAAACGTCATCCTCTCCTTCGGGAAATATGAGGCCGACCTGGACTATCTGCTGGTCACCAACCTCATTACCCGTAAGGTGCGGGAAGCCTGGGTGGAGATGACGGAACGTCACCGTTCCCAGAAGGACCAGGCGGAACCCCGCCCCCTGGTGGTGGTCATCGAGGAGGCCCACAAGTTGCTCAGCCGGGAGATGGCCGTCCAGACCATCTTCGGCACCATTGCCCGGGAGATGCGGAAGTACTACGTCACCCTGCTCATTGTGGACCAGCGTCCTTCCCAGATTTACGACGAGGTCATGTCCCAGTTGGGTACCCGTATTAGCGGTTGGCTGGGGGATGAGGAGGACATCCGGGCCGTCCTGGCGGGCCTGGCCAATCGGGATGCCTTGCGCAACATGCTCGCCCATCTGGAGCCCCGGGAGGAGGCCCTGGTGATGGGCTGGGGGGTGCCCCTGCCCATTGTGGTGCGCACCCGTCGGTACGACGAGACTTTCTGGCGAGAACTTCAGGGAGCACGGGCGTCCATGCGCGGGAAGCCTGAAGACCTCAATCGGGCCCTGTTTGGTTGAGGTTCAGACGTGGGTTAGGATTTTCAGGCCCTGGAAGCGGGAGATGGCTCGTTTGCTGGTACTTCGTTCCAAAATCACCCCGCCTCGCACTTCATCTCGGTCTTACATCCGCCCCCGGGTGCAGGAAACCCTGGGTTCCGCCCTGGAATACCGGTTGACCGTGTTGCAGGCCGGGGCCGGGTATGGGAAGTCCACCGCGCTGGCCCACCTGGCCCATGCGCACGCACCCACAGCCTGGTACCAGCTGGCCCGAGAAGACGCGGACCCTTCGGTCTTTCTGTTGCACCTGGCCCATGCGCTGCGTCAGGCCTGCCCCGCCTTGAAGGGGCTTCCTCCTCCCTTGTTGGAGCATTGGGACAGCGGACAGGGGCCCCTCCCCGTCATGGAAGTCTTGGACGGTCTGCTCAACGCCCTGCATGAGGTCTCGACGCCTTTGTTGGTGGTGTTCGACGATGTGCATCGGGTGCTCAACCGCTCCGATGAAGTGGCCCTGTTGTTGAATCGCTTCATTGAGTGGATTCCGTCCTCCATACACGTTTTGCTTTCCTCCCGGGAGCCTGTGCATCTCCCCCATCTCTCTCGGTGGCAGGCCCAGGGCGAGGTCTTCACCCTGGATCAGCAATTCCTGGCCTTTCGTGAGGACGAAATCGCGCACCTGTTCGCGGAACACTATCACTACCCACTCACGCCTGATGAGGTCACGTTGCTTCATCAAACCACCGAGGGGTGGGCCATTGCCCTGCACCTGGTCTGGCAGACCCTACGTACCGGTGCGGCGGCTTCGGTGGTCGAGGCCCTGCAACGTCCGAACACGCCCCTGGAGCAACTTTTCGAGGTTCTGGCCCATGAAGTACTGGCCCATCAGCCCGAGGATGTACAGCGCTTCCTCATCCAGGTGGCGACGTTGCGGCGTCTGGACCCTGATGCCTGCGCGGCCCTGACCAGTCCCTCGGAAGCCCGGGCTCTGCTGGATTATCTGGAGCACCAGGACCTCTTCGTCCTCAAGGAAGAGGATGGCGCGCTACGGTTTCACTTCATGATGCACCGTTTCTTGCGCCGCTTGGCCTCGGAGGAAGACCGCCGCATTTGGCACCTGCGGGCGGCGCGCCATTATGAAGGGACGGGAAACGCGGATGAAGCCCTCTACCATCGTCTAAAGGCGCGCAGTTTTGAAGAAGCCGCCAGTCTGTTGGAGGCCCATGGTCAACGCCTTCTGGCCCAGGGTCGTTTGGACACCTTGGCGGCCTATCTGGACGCCCTGCCCCCGGAAATCCTGTTCCGACACCCCATGCTCTTGCTCTACCTGGGCGAGCTGGCCCGTCTGCGCAGCCGCTTCAACGAGGCTCTGGGATGGTATCGGCAGGCGGAGGCCCTGTGGCGGCAGCAGGGCTATTGGGCCGGTGTGGTGCGGGCGTTGCATGGTCAGGCTCGGGTGTACCTGGATACCGTGAACCCCGCCCAGGCGGAAGCCCTGTTGCAGGAGGCCCTGCGCCTGAGCGAGGGCCATCAAGACCGGGAGGCCCTGGCCCGCATGTACGAGTTGCTTGCGGAGAACCGCCTGAACGCCGGTCGCCCGCAAGACGCGGAACGCCTGCGCATCCAGGCCCAGCAATTGCGAGACGCGTTGCCCTCGGACGATGAGATTCTGTTCCGGGTGCTGTTGCGCACCGGACGCCTGCACGAGGCCCGGCGTCGCCTGGAGCAGCGGGTGCAATGGGAGCGTCAGCACCCGGTCCAGACGCCCCGGGCCCATCGGGAGACCCTGTTGCTCCTGGCGCTGGTCTACGCCTTTCTGGGTCACGGGGAAGAGGCCCTGCAAGCGGCCATGGAGGGCACGGCGCGAGGGGAGCGTCTGGGCTCGCCTTACGTCATCGCCGTCGGCCACATGCGTCAGGGCCACGCCTTCATGCTGCGTCACCCACCCCGTTACACCGAGGCCATCCTGCATTTCCAACAGGCCGTGGATGCCTCCCATCGCCTGGCCATTCCCCGCTTGCGGGTGGAGGCCTGCTGGGGGCTGTGTCGGGCCTATGGGTTTACTGGCGCCCTGGACCGCGCCCGAGCCGTGGCCGAGGAGGGCGTCGCCATTGCCCAGAAGGCCGGGGATGTGTGGATTACCTCCCTGGTGCAGATGACCATGGGCGCGGCGTTGACCCTGGCTCGACGCCATGACCAGGCCGAAGGCTGGCTCCACCAGGCCGCCCAGGGCTTTCGTGAAAGCAGCGACCCCTTTGGCCTGACGGCCACCCTCCTCTGGTTGGCCCTGACGGCTTTTGAGCGAGGGAAGCCCGCCTATCATCCCCTGCTTCTGGAAGCCCTGGACGTGGCCCGGGAAAAGGGCTACGACTTCCTGTTCCTGCGTCCCACCCTTCTGGGCCCTCCTGACATCCGACGCCTCATTCCCCTGTTGCTGGACGCGCGGGCCGAGGGCCTGCACCCGGCCTTTATCCAACACCTGTTGGAGAGCCTGGGCCTGGCCCGGTTACGCTACCATCCCGGGTATCAGCTTCGGGTCTTCACTCTGGGTGCGTTCCGGGTCTTCCGCGGGGAAGAGGAGATTCCTCCTCAAGGTTGGCGACGGGAGAGCAGTCGGCGCCTTTTCCAGCTTTTCCTGACCTTCCGCCACACGTTGTTGGAGCGGGAGCGTATTCTGGAACTCCTCTGGCCTGACCTTCCCATGGAAACGGCCTTGCGAAATTTCAAGGTGGCTTTGAGCGTATTGTATTCCGTGCTGGAACCCCGGCGGGCCCCCGGGACCCCTTCGGCGTACATCATGCGGGAGGGCAGCGCTTATGCCTTGCGTCCGGAAGCCGACCTCTGGCTGGATGCCGAGGTGTTTGAACGCCTCCTCACTTCGGATACAGGGGAAGTGTCGCCGGAGCGTTTGGAGCAGGCTGTGGTCTTGTTCACGGGAGAATACTTGCCCGATGCCCGCTATGAAGCCTGGGCTGAGGCCGAACGCCATCGCCTCAACACCCTTTTCCTGGATGCTGCGGACCGCCTGTGCGAACACTACTTGCGCCAGCACCGTCCTGCGGCGGCCGTCTCCTTGGCTCAACAAATGCTTCAGGTGGACCCCTGTACCGAACGGGCCTACCGTCATCTGATGCGGGCCTACGCCCTGCTGGGCGATTACGGCCAGGCGGCCCAGGTCTATCAACGGTGTGTGGAGACCCTTCAAAAGACCCTCCAGGTTCCGCCTTCCCCCGAAACCCAGCATCTCTATCAACAGTTGCTCAGGCTCTCTATCTGACGATGGGTGGAATACCCATTCTTTCTTGAAACGAAACAATTGTGTCGGGAGCCCCAACCAGGCACGGGACCGCAGGAAGGAAATTTGGTGGGACGGCGAAGCCGCCCCTTCAATTTCTCTTCATGTCATGGGAGACGAGAGTCCATGACGGGCCGGGGTTCCGTAACTCACCGGTAACCGTGCTTCGGTATCCTCAAGACAACTCCCTTCCCCGGAGGAGAACCCCATGCGTTTGCAGAATCGTGTTGCGATTGTGACGGGTGGCGCTCGAGGAATTGGCCGGGCCACCGTGGAACGCTTCGTTCAGGAAGGGGCTTGGGTCGCCGTCTGGGACGTGGATGCCTCTTCGGGCCAGGCCCTGGTGCAAGAACTGCAACAGCAGGGCGCGCGAGTGGGCTTCTGGCAGGTGGATGTCGCGGACACCGCGACGGTGGACCGCGCGGTGGAGGAGGTGGTGGCGACGTTCGGACGGGTGGACATTTTGGTGAACAATGCAGGCATCCTGCGCGATGCCCGATTGGTGAAAGTCAAGGACGGTCAAGTGGTGGGACGGATGAGGGACGAGGACTTCGACGCTGTTATTCGGGTGAACCTGAGGGGCGTGTTCGTGTGCACCCGGGCGGTGGCGCCGTACATGATTCGTCAGCGGTATGGGCGTATCCTCAATGCCTCCTCTGTGGTGGGGTTGTACGGCAATTTCGGTCAAACCAATTATGTGGCCGCCAAGGCCGGTGTCATCGGCATGACCCGGGTTTGGGCCCGGGAACTGGGCCGGTATGGCATCACCGTCAACGCGGTGGCTCCCGGGTTCATCGACACAGACATGACGCGGGGAATGCCGGAGAAAATCCTGCACCGGATGGTGGAACGCATTCCATTGGGACGCATCGGTCGTCCCGAAGACATCGCCGCGGTGTACGCTTTCCTGGCCAGCGAGGAGGCTGCCTACATCAACGGCGCGGTCATTTCGGTGGATGGCGGCCTGGTGGTGGGTACGTAGGAGGTCATCGCGATGTGGAACGTCCCGGACTGGTTGGCCCAACGGGCGCGACTCTCCCCGGATAGAGTGGCCCTCATCGACACGCTGAATGGCGACCGTCCCATCACCTATCGGGAGTGGAACGTCCAGGCCAATCGCACCGCGCACTTCCTCCAGCACGCCCTGGGGGTGAGGAAAGGGGACCGGGTGGCCGTCCTGGCCAAGAACAGCGTGGCCTATTTGGACATCTGGTTCGCCCTGGCCAAAATCGGCGGCGTGTTGCAAAACCTCAACTGGCGCCTGACCCCCCATGAACTCCGCCAACTGGTGGCCGAGGGTGAGCCCATCGCCCTCGTGTACGACCCCGAATTCGCGGACAAGGCCATGGCCGTGGCCGAGTCCCTGGAGGACCGGGCGCCGCGTTTGGTGAGCATGGCCGAACCCGCCGCGGAGGGGCATCTGTCCCTGGTGCAACGCGAAGCCTACCCCGATACCCCGCCCTCCCGGCCCCATCTGACCCCCGAGGACCCGTGGGTGATTTGTTACACCGGTGGGACCACGGGCCTCCCCAAGGGTGCCGTGCTCTCCTATCGTGCCATCATGGCCAACGCGGTGAACACCGTGATTTCCTGGGGGCTTTCGTGCGAGGATGCCACCATTCTCAACGCGCCCCTCTTCCACACCGGGGGGCTTAACGTCTTCACCGCGCCCCTGGTGTACATCGGGGGGACCAGCGTGGTCTGTCGGGAATTCGACGTGGAGCAGACCTTCGATTGGCTGGAAAGCGGTCGCGTGACCGTGTATTTCGGCGTGCCGACCATGTTCATCATGATGCAAAATCACCCCCGTTGGGAAAAGGCCGATTTCCGCCATCTCCGGTTCATCATCAGCGGAGGCGCGCCCTGTCCCCTGCCCGTTTTCGAACGTTTCTGGGCCAAAGGGGTGGATTTCAAAACCGGCTACGGCCTGACCGAGGCCGGTCCCAATACCTTCTGGCTGCCGGCCGAACAGGTACGGGACAAGCCCGGCGCGGTGGGCTATCCCCTGTTCCACGTGGAGGTGCGGGTGGTGGATGAGCACGACCGCGACCTGCCTCCCGGTGAGGTGGGGGAACTGCTCATTCGCGGTCCCCACCTGTTCTCCGGTTACTGGCGGCGTCCTGAGGCCACGGCCCAGGCCATGCGAGGGGGCTGGCTGCACACGGGCGACCTGGCTTCGTATGACGAAGATGGTTGCTTCACCATCAAGGGCCGCCGAAAGGACATGTTCATCAGCGGCGGGGAGAATGTGTATCCGGCGGAAATCGAGTCCGTGTTGCACGGTCATCCCGCGGTGGCTGAAGCCGCGGTGGTGGGCGTGCCCCATCCCAAGTGGGGTGAGGTAGGGTGGGCCGCGGTGGTCGTGCGTCCCGGCGCACGGCTCTCGGTCCAGGAACTGGAAGCCTATTGCCGGGAGCGCCTGGCCGGGTACAAAATCCCCAAGCGCTTCTTCTTTGTGGACCATCTTCCCAAAACCGGGGCCAACAAAGTGGACAAACGGGCCTTACGGGAACGGCTGTTCCAGCAGGCCTCGCCTTCCTCGACAACATCCGGCGATGCGTGACCAACACAAGTGGGGGAACATCGTCCGTCCAGAAGCAGGAGGTGGACCATGCCGACGGTGGAAGCCAATGGCATACGCATTGGGTACGAAATTCGGGGTCAGGGACATCCTCTGCTCCTCATTGCGGGCGTGGGATATTCCCGCTGGTTCTGGAACCGCTTGATTCCCTTGCTGGAAGACCGCTACCAAATCATCGCCATGGATAATCGGGGCGCGGGGGAGAGTGACAAACCGCCCGGCCCCTATACCGTCCCCATGATGGCTGCGGACACGGCGGGCCTTTTGGACGCTTTAGGGATTCAAGGCGCATACGTCATGGGCCATTCCCTGGGAGGCTTCATTGCCCAGGAAATGGCCATCTCGCGTCCTGACCTGGTGGCGAAATTGGTTTTGGCCAGCACCAACCACGGAGGCATGAAGGTCATCCCCATCACCCAGGAAGCCCTGGAAGTGATGACGCGACGGGAGGGGGACCCGCTGGACCTCATTCGCCGGGGCATTGAGGTTGCCTGTGCTCCGGGGTTCGCGGTGCGTCATCCCGACCTGGTCCAGGACCTCATCGCCTATCGCTTGGGGAACCCCGTACCGCCGGACGCGTATCAGGCCCAAGTCATGGCCGGTATGGGGATGGCGGCCCTGACCGACGAAGAAGTGGACCGCCGTATGGCCGCGCTGACCATGCCCGTCCTCATCCTCACCGGCGACCAGGACAAAGTGGTGCCACCGGGCAACGCCGACCTCATGGCCCGCAAAATCCCCCATGCCCAGGTGAAAATCATCCCCAATACCGGGCATTTGTTCCCCTTTGAGGACCCCCTTACCACCGCGGCGATTTTGAAGGGGTTCTTGGGGTGAGGGACCTGAAAAGGAGCGGGCGGATGACGAAGCGCCATCCCATCATCGTCAGTACCGGGAGTTACGTTCCCGAGCGTGTGGTGACCAACGAGGAGGTGGATGCCCTGCTGGGTGAGTCCACCGCCCAGTGGTTGGTGGAAAACGTTGGGATTCGGGAACGTCGGTGGATGACCGAAGGACAGACCACCTCAGATTTGATTGTGGAAGCCTGTCGTCGGGCTTTGGATAAGGCGGGCGTGCGTCCTGAGGAGGTCGATTTGCTCATCGTCTCCACGGACACCCCGGATTATCTTTCGCCTTCGACCGCGGTGGTGGTGCAACACAAACTGGGGGCGGTCCATGCGGGGTGTTACGACGTCAACAGCGCGTGCGCGGGATGGGTCACCGCCCTGGACCAGGGGGCGCGTTACCTCATGACCGAGCCTGGAATGCGCTATGTGCTGGTGGCCGGGGGCTATGGGATGAGCCGTTTCCTCAATTTGAAGGACAAGTACACGGCGAATCTGTTCGCGGATGGCGCGGGCGCGGCGTTGCTCACCGTGGGGGAGGGACCCGGCTTTTTGGCCACCACCCTCAAGGCCATGGGCGAATTTCACGACGCCCTGGGCATCTACACCGGAGGGGCCTTTCGCCCCTGCACCCCGGAGAACCTGGCCCGATATGGACCTCCTCACGTCCAGTTCGTGCGCAAGTTCCCCAAGACCTTCAACCTGGAGCACTGGCCGCCGTTGATTCACGAAACCCTGGCCAAAGCCGGCCTGACGGTGGACGATGTCTCCCTGTTCCTGTTCACCCAACTCAACCTGCGCACCATTGAGGCGGTGATGGCCCGCCTGGGTCAACCCATGAGCAAAACCCATTGGATCATGGATAAGTGGGGTTACACCGGCTCGCCTTGTGTGGTCATGGCCCTGGATGATGCCATCCAGCAGGGGAAAGGCCCCAGGCCCGGCGACGTGGTGCTCTTCTGTACATCCGGCGGTGGGATTTCCTTCGCCGTGAGCGTGTGGCGCTGGACCCAGTAGGGGAGGTTGGGAGCCATGTATATTGGGGATTACCTGGCCCGCAGGGCCCTCTATACACCTGAGAAAGAGGGGTTTGTGGATTTCGGGAAAACCCCGGCTTTGCGTTTGACCTACGCTCAGGCCAATGAGCGAGCGAACCGTTTGGCGCATTTTCTGCGTCAACAGGGGGTGGGTTACCGGGACCGGGTGGCCATTCTGGCGCGGGACGGCATCGAGCATCTGGACCTCTTCTTTGCGTGCAGCAAACTGGGCGCCATCCACGTACCCTTCAACTGGCGCTTGCATCCTCGCGAGAACGCCGCGCTTATGCGCCTGGTCACGCCCCGGGGACTGTTCTTCTCGGGCGAGTTCGTCCCGCAAGTGGCGGAGATGCGGCGGCTGCTTCAAGAAACAGGTCATGCACCCGTGTTCTTCGTTCATCTGGACGAGCCAGGTCTGGAGGACAGCGTGGCCTACGCCAGGGTGCTCGAGGAGAGTCCTCCGGAGCCGGTGACCTATGAAGCCCTGGAAGCCGAGGACATCGCGGCCCTCCTCTTCACTGGGGGAACCACCGGCCTTCCCAAGGCGGCCATGATTTCCCATCGCATGATGGCCTGGAATACCCTGAACACCATCGTCCACGACCTGCACCACGATGATGTGTACCTGAACGTCTTTCCCCTCTTCCACACCGGAGGTCTGTTCGTTTACACCCTGCCCAACGTCATCCTGGGTGGGACCACGCTGTTGGTGCGGCAATTCGACCCGCAGCAGGTGCTGACCCTCATTGAAACGGAAAAGGTGACCGTGTTTGCCGGAGTGCCCACGATGTACCAGATGCTCACTCAGGCCCTGAACTGGAATGAGGCGGACCTTTCCTCGCTGCGTTTCTGCACCGCCGGCGGGGCCCCCTTGCCCGTGCCCCTGGTGGAGCAATACGCGCGGGAGAAGGGCGTGCGCTTCAAACAGGGTTTTGGGATGACGGAGTTCGGTCCCGGCATCTTTGCCCTGGCTCCAGAGGATGCCATTCGCAAGGCCGGGTCCATTGGACGGCCCAACTTCTACATCGAAGCCCGCATTGTGGATGAGGAAGGTCGGTTCCTGGGCCCCAACCAGGTGGGGGAACTCGTACTCAAAGGCCCTTCCATGTGCTCGGGCTACTGGAACAACCCCCAGGCGAGGGAGGAGGTCCTGGACGTCCGAGGTTTCTTCCACACGGGCGATCTGGCCCGCTACGACGAAGAAGGTTATTTCTACATCGTGGACCGCAAGAAGGACATGTTCATCAGCGGTGGCGAGAACGTATATCCCGTAGAAATCGAGCGGGCCCTGTACGAACATCCCGCGGTGCACATATGCGCGGTGGTCGGAGTGCCGGACCCTAAATGGGGGGAAGTCGGTGTGGCCTTTGTGGTGTGCAAGCCGGGCATCTCGGTGACGGAGGAGGAACTACGGGCGTTTCTGCGCCAACGGCTGGCCCGGTTCAAAGTGCCCAAGCGCGTGGTGTTTGTGGATACCCTTCCCCTTTCGGGTGTGGGGAAGGTGCTCAAGCGGGAGCTCCAGCGTCGGTGGATGGAAGGCGCCTTTGGGGAGCGCGCGTCATAGGCCCCGGTAACTGGGGTGTAACCGCGGCTGCCCATAATACGGACATCCTGCATACCCACAGGGTGCAAGCAACAGCGCCCTTGGCGGGCGTCAACTTCGCCCACAGTCCATTGCAAAAGGAGGAGAAGTGATGACACGCATAGGTGTTCGTTGGAAAAGGTGGTCCCTTTTGGGGTTCATCCTTGTGCTGGCTTTGGGGGTGAGCGCCTGCCAGCAGAAGACGTCGACCCCAACCCAAGCCCCCGTTGAAAAGCCTACCGAGGCCGCGCCCACCGAGGCGCCCACCGAAGCGCCCACACCTGAACCCACGGCCACCCCGGCCGCGGCTGCAGAGCCTATCAAGATTGGTGTGCTGTCCGACCTGAGCGGTCCTCTGGCTCTGTTCGGGAATGAGATGTGGGAGGGCCTGCAGATTGGCTTCGACTATGCCACGGGCGGCACCATGACCGTGGCCGGACGCCCCATCGAGCTCATCATCAAGGACGACACCAGCGATGTGGAAGCCGGTACCGCAGCGGCCCGGGAGCTCATCGAATCGGAAGGTGTGGACATCCTCATTGGCAACACGAGTTCTGCGGTGGCCCTGCAGGTTCAGAACATTGCGGATGAGTACGGCGTGGTGTACTTCGCGGCGCCCGCGGCTTCCCCCGATATCACCGGGAAGAACTGGAATCCCCACACCTTCCGGGTCTGCCGCAACGCCGCTCAAGATGCCCTGACCATCGCGGGTTGGGCCTTGCAAAACGTGGGCCAGCACTACATGATTCTGGCCGAGGACTATGCCTTTGGTCAGGCTACGGCCGCGGCCTTCAAGGCCACCTTCGAGGCCCTGGGTGCCCAGGTGGACGAGCCCATCTTCGCGCCTTCGGATACCACGGACTTCACCCCCTACATCCAGAAAATCCTGGAAACCCAACCCGATGGGCTCATCCTCATTTGGGCCAGCAACGCCTCGGCCAAAATCCTCTTTGACCAGCTCACCACCCAGGGCGTCACCGGCAACATCCCCTTTATCACGGGCTTCTCATCCAACGACCTGACCAAGCTCCTGGATCCGGGCATGGTGGGGGCGGTGGGCCTCATCGTCTACCACTACACCCTGCCCAAGACCGAGGCCAACGATTACTTGGTGGAGCAGTACCAGAAGCGCTTCCAGAAGTATCCCGATTTGTTCAGCGAGTGTGGATTTGCCACGGCCCAGGCGGTGGTGGCGGCCCTCACCCAAACAGGAGGGGACCCCACGGATACCGCCCTCATCCCGGTCCTGGAGGGGCTTTCCTTTGAGGGTCCCAAAGGCACGTACACCATTCGTCCGGAAGACCATCAGGCCCTGGCCCCCATGTATGTGGTACGCTTGATTAGCGTGGATGACCCGGAGGAACGGTTCTTCGAGTTGGTGCAGGAGGTGCCTGCGGACCAAGTGGCGCCGCCCTGTGTCGCTCCCAATTGTCCATAAACACCCCCGGTCCGGGGAGGGGACCCTGGGTTCCTTCCCCGGACCCTGGATTTGGCCAGCGAGATGACGGACCTGGTTTTGGAAACCCACGACCTGAGCAAGCACTTCGGGGGGCTCAAGGCAGTGGACGGCGTCCATTTGCAGGTGCGCCGGGGCACGTTGCACGCCATCATCGGACCGAATGGCGCGGGCAAGACCACGTTGCTCAATCTGGTGTGTGGCAACCTGTCCCCCACACGGGGCCGGGTGTTCTTCCAGGGCCAGGACATCACCGGATGGCCACCTCATAAAATCGCCCACCTGGGTATTGGGCGCACCTTCCAAATCACCCAGTTCTTTCCCACCCTCACGGTGTTGGAGCACGTGCGATTGGCTGCCCAGGCGAAATCTTCGGTGAACTGGCGCTTCTGGCAGGATGTGCGCGCGTTTCCAGGCCTGACCCGGCGGGCCGAAGCGGCCCTGGAACGGGTGGGCTTGCTGGCCCAGGCACACATGCCGGTGGCAGCCCTGTCCCATGGCGACAAACGTCGTCTGGAACTGGCCATGGCCCTGGTGCAGGAGCCGGACCTCTTACTGCTGGATGAGCCTGCCGCGGGCTTGGCGGTGGAGCAGATTCCCATGCTCATGGCGTTGATTCGTTCCCTGGTGGATGGACGGCGTACGGTGGTCCTGGTGGAACACAACATGCAGGTGGTCATGGCCCTGGCCCAACACATTACGGTGATGCACCAGGGACGTATCCTGGCCGAGGGCACGCCTGAAGAGGTGGCGGGCAACGAAGCGGTCCAGAGGGCCTACCTGGGCGGTTTGTATCGCGACCTGCTTCCCTCGGGAGGAGCCACGTCATGACGTCCCCCTTGCTCCAGGTGGAGGACCTGCACACCTATATCGGTTCCCAGCATATCTTGCAAGGGGTGGATGTCGAGGTGCCCGCGGGCACGGTGACGGTGCTTCTGGGACGCAACGGCGCAGGGAAGACCACGACCCTTCGAAGCATCCTGGGCCTGTGGAAACCCGCCCGGGGACGGGTCGTCTTCGCCGGGCAGGACATCACCGGATGGCCGACCCATGCTATCGCCCGTTTGGGGGTGGGCTACGTGCCGGAACATCGGGCGATTTTTCGAAGCCTGACCGTTGAGGAGAACCTGCGTATCGCCGAGCGCCGCAAGGGTGATTTCCAGCGCCGCCGGGATTTCCTTTTCGACCTCTTCCCCGACCTGGCCCGCCTGGCCCACTGGCCGGCCGGACAACTTTCCGGGGGCCAGCAGCAAATGCTGGCCATTGCGCGCGCCCTGGTGCCGGAGAACCGGTTGCTGCTCATTGACGAACCCAGCGAAGGACTGGCACCGGTGCTCATTGAACACCTCATTGAGGCCATTCGCGCCCTGAGCGCGTCCCTCACCGTATTGTTGGTGGAACAGAACTTCCACGTGGCCCGGCGACTGGGCGTCCATTACGCCATCTTGGAACATGGGCGCACCGTCCACCAGGGCCGGATGTCGGATTTGCTGGCCCAGCCTGACCTCATCCATCGCTACCTGGGAGTCACGGTATGACCCAAGGGCATCCCGCCTCTCCTCACCGCCGCGCGGTGCTGGCGGCCTCGCTGTTCCTGGTCGGGGTCGTGGTGCTCAATGTGTTCCTCTTCCCTCCTGCCCAGGTGGGGGTCATTTTGCTTTCGGGCCTGTACCAGGCCATGTTGTTCTTCCTGGTGGCCTCGGGGCTGGCCATTATCTTCGGCCTCTTGGACGTGCTCAACCTGGCCCAGGGAGCCTTCTTCATGCTGGGCGCGTATGTGGGTTTTGGCGTGTACCGGCTTTTGGGGGAAGGATTGGCCCTGGGCGTTCGCTTTGCCGCCGCGCTGCTGGCCGCTTTGCTCATCGGAGGCCTTCTGGGTGCCCTGGTGGAGCGCTGGCTGATTCGTCCCCTCTACGTGCGTCCGCTGTTCCAAATCGTGCTGACTTTGGGTCTGGCCATGGTGCTGCGGGAAGCCGTGCGCACTCTGTATGGTCCGGCGGGGCTCATCCCCATCCAACCTCCGGCGCCTTTGCGCACGACCCTGACCGTGCTGGGGGCCCAGTTCGAAACCTATCGGGTCTTCATCATCGGGATGGGCGGCGGGCTCATGCTGGCCACCTGGTTGTTGCTCCGTCGGACTCGCCTGGGCATGGTCATCCGGGCGGGGGTGGAGGACCGGGAAATGGTGGAAGCCCTGGGTATCCCGGTGGGACGGGTGTTCACCCTGGCCTTTGCCCTGGGCAGCGGCTTGGCCGCTCTGGGCGGCATCATCGCCGCGCCTTACATCGGGGCCTATCCGGAAATGGGTGACGTCTTCCTCCTCAACGCCATCATTGTGGTGGTCCTGGGCGGCATGGGCAGTTTTGAAGGCACCATGATGGCCAGCCTCCTGGTCGGCCTGACGCGCGCCACCGCGGAACAGATTTCCCTGGAATACCTGGACACACCCCTGCTGGCCAGCGTTTCCATTTTGCTCATCATGATTCTGGTGCTGCTGGTGCGTCCCAGCGGGCTCTTTGGGAGCGAACCATGAGGACTTCGATGGA
Source organism: Anaerolineales bacterium (assembly GCA_015484985.1). GTDB lineage: Bacteria > Chloroflexota > Anaerolineae > Anaerolineales > DRMV01 > S139-71. The sequence goes on from WFUL01000020.1 coordinate 17,202, forward strand.
CCGACAGGGCGCGGTGTTCTTCCTGGCATGGCTGACGGCGACCTGGGCGCCTCCGCTGACCGTGGCCGGGATGGTGGCCACAACCCAGGGGCGGAGCGTGGTGGACGTCGTTTGTGCGAAGGGAGGGACAGCCTTTGTCTTCGCGGGCGTGGGGGTTCTGGTTGCGCTGTTGTTGAGTGTTGTCTTGGCCCGTTACTGGCCCATGCCCTGGCGCCAGTGGGTCGAACGTCACGGATGGCGTTTGTGGATGCTATCCCTCTTGATGCTCATGCCCTACGTACTGGCCTGGCTCACCCGGTCCTCGGCCTGTCGGCGGGGCCCGGCCTTTTTCTGGGAGTCCATCTTCATCGAGACCTTCATCCTGGCTTTGCTGGCGGTGAGTTACAACCTGGTTTTCGGGTTCGCGGGTATCCTCTCCTTTGGTCATGCCGCGTTCTTTGGTTTGGGCGCGTATGTCACCGGATTGTTGATGAAACACCTGGGGTGGAACCTGTTTCTCAGTGGGGCCGTGGCCTTGTTGACCGGGGCCGTACTGGGCCTGTTCATGAGTCTGGTGGCCTTACGTACTCGGGGGCTTTACTTCGCCCTTTTCTCCCTGGCCATGGCCGAGGTCATCCACCTGCTGGCCCGTAACCGTATCCTGGTGCACATCACCGGCGCGGAGGATGGGTTCGTGTTTTCCGTGCCGGAGTGGATTAATCCCGTACGCCATCGGTTGTTGTTCTACTATCTGGCTCTGGTCTCCCTGGTGGTGGCCTTTGCCTTTGTGTATCGCCTTATCCTCTCGCCCACCGGACGGGTTTTTCTGGCCTTGCGGGACAATGAAACCCGCGCGCAGATGCTGGGCTTCGGGCCTCTGGGATACAAGACCTTTGCCCTGGTGATTTCAGGACTGCTGGCCTCATATGCAGGCATCCTGCGCGCCTTGCTCAACAAGGGTGCGAGCCCGAATGTGTTGAGCCTGGATTTCACCATGGACCCTCTGCTCATGACCATCTTAGGAGGCACGGCGACCTTTGATGGGCCCGTGGTGGGGGCTTTTCTTTTGAGGTTTGTGGAGCATGTGTTACGGAATGCCCAGTTCCGGGTGGGACCCTGGTCCATCAATCTGGGCGAGCATTGGGCCCTGTTGTTGGGGCTGTTGTTTATCGCCGCCGTTCTGCTCTTCCCCCAGGGCCTGATGGGAAGCCGGCAAAAGGGGCAGGAGACTCCTTGAGTCCTTGAGACGTTTCAGGAACCCGCGCTCACGGGACGGATGCCCCGGTAGACGCGCGCGCTGGCCAGCACCCGCAGGATGGTTATGGGCGACTGACCCAGATGTTCTGCCATCTGGCGGGGGGTCATGGGCGTGTTACCGTGGGCCAAAAGCAGGCGGAAGATGCGTTCCACCAGGGGATAGCGTCCGGTCAGGAAGTCAGGTTGCTTCGCACAGTGGGTGGTGATGTAGTACTGGAGCTCGTCCATCCGGTAGACTTCCGCGGTTTCCGGGTCTATCCAATCGAACTGACGTTCTCCATTGCCGTTGGTGGCTACCATGTTCTGGTGCTCCGGACAGAGCAACTGTCGAAGGAAAAGGCGCCAGTTACGGTCTCGTTTCTGCCACCATTCGAAGTCGATGTGGAAAGGCGTATCCAGGGTCGGACGTAAGACCCGGGTGTGGGTGCTCATTCCCTTGCCTCCCTCCTTCAAGTCTGGGCCAGACGGAAGTACAGGCTGCCGATGTACTCGAACCAGGGCCGCGAAACCAGTAGGGCGAAAATGGGCCCCGGCGGTGTGCGGCGCAGCAGGTTCATGGCCGCGTAGAGTTCCGTTGCATGGACGTGTCCCTGGGGTGTAAGACGACTCAATTCCCGCATGACCAGGATGACCAGGTCTTCAAAGGGGCGTTTTTCCTCGCGTATGCGTTCCCATACCTGGTCCAGGGCTTCGGGGTCGGGCACCAGGAAGGCCATGTGCTCATCGTAGCGGACCCCAATAGGGCGGTTTTCCATGTCAATGTGGAGCCGGCCTTTCTCATCCACACGCGCGGTGCGAATCCACTCCCGAATGGGGCGCCGGGTTTCCGTGGAGACCAAAATTTCATCGGGTTGGGTTCCCCGACGCAGCATGATACGCGCGCCGGGAATCACACCCTTCTCGCGATACCATTCCTTCAGGCCGAAGACGAAACGGTGGGATTGCACGACCCATCCGGGAAAGCGTTTCCCCGTTTCTGCATCCACGAACTCGAAATACACCCGTTGGGCCACGTAGGCTTTGGGGAAGAGACGCTGTAGGTACGCATCCAGGGGCAGGGAGCCGACGCGCCAATGCGGATAAATCAAGGGAACCGTAGCCTCGTTCACTTCCCCGACGTCTACAGGGGGAGAAGGTGAGTGCTCATCATGCAAACGGGCTTCCAGTTCCTGGAGTTCGGGGGGAAGGACATCCGGGTCGTAGGGGATGGGCGAGTACTGCAAGGGGACTGGGAGTTCCAGAATTTCCTGGGGCTCCATGCGTCGCAAATACCAGCGGATGGTGCCGGCCGGTCCCACCTCATCGAAGCGCTCATCGTCATGCAGGGCTTTGGCCAAGGAGAACAGAAGCAGGCGCTTGGGCATGTCTTCGGGGAGGTCCAGGTGCTTGAGGATGTCCTCGGTGCTCAGCGGGCCGCCTCCCGCGACGTCCAGCACCGCGTCGGCCAGGATGAGATGCTTTTCCTCGATGGGAACCAGCAACTCCTCCCGGAACCACAAATCGGCGATGCGGACGAAGCCCGGAGTCCGGCGCAGGGTTTCCTCCACTTTTTGAGTCAACGCCTCTCCGTATTGAGACCAGATCCACTCGGGTTGGAATTCGCGCACGTCGTCTAACCTGGGGGGACGGTTCAACACATGGTCCTCGAAAGCCGCGGCGAATTCCTTGATACGTCCGTCCTCCAGTCGCACCCGGATGACCTCGAATTCACCGTGGTGGGGATGATACCCTGGGCGCACTTCCAAGACCTCTCCCCGCGTCCAGTCGAGGGCGGGGAAGACCAGGGTTTGGCCGGGACGGTACCGCTCTTTGGGCATGTAAATGGCTTCGCTTTCCTTCCAGCGTTCTTCCAAACGCTGTTGCTCCTGGCGGATGCGTTCCTTCACCAGGGCCCTGGCCAAGTCCTCGGCGGACAGGGGGGTCTCCTGCTCCAGCATGTACTGGTAGAAGAAGTCCAGGTCTTCCTCGGTAATGGTCAGTTGTTCCCAGTAATCCTCTTTGACCCAGGGTGTGGTGACCATGGAGCCTTCCCTCACGGTTTCCTGCAAATTGCACTTTGGGTAAGAACGGGTATCATTATACCTGATTCCTCAAAGGATGTGTGAAAGATGACATGGCAAGAAGTCGCGCGTTTTTCGAGTCCGATTGAAGCCGAAATTGCCCGGGGATTTCTGGAAGCCCAGGGGCTTACGGTTAATCTGGTGCAAGAGGGAGCAGCCCGCGCCATGGGCGTTTATGTGGGCCCTTTTGGAGAAATCAGTCTTCTGGTACCCGAGGACCAGGCCGAGCGGGCGCGGGAGTTGCTGGACGCCTTGCAACGCGGTGAGTACCAGGCCTCCCTGCCACCCTGGCTCCCGGATGAGCCCAACGGCGACGAAGGAGAACCTTCACCCCAGGAGGAGTGAACATGGAACAGGCCGAATGGCAGGAGCGGTTCAACTGGTTGGAACAGGAGCAACGTAAGGATCGGGCGCAATTGCTGGCCCTGCAGGACCGCATCGTGCGCATGGAGGGGCAGATTAACGCGCTGGAGACCCAGCTCAAAGAGACCCTGGATGAAATGGGACGCTGGATGACGGTGCAGAGCCGCGTTCAGACGCTGGAGGAGCAGATTCAGCGATTGGACCAGGAGCTGCGCCAGAGGCAGGAGGCCTTTCAGCGCCAGATGGAAGACCAGTTCCGCGCCCTGCAGCAGGAGATGCGCACAGGCTTGGCGCGGATGACGGAGGAAATGGCGGGGCTGCGCGATGCCTTCAAGATCCTTCAGACGCTACAACAAAGCATGAAGGCTCGAGAAGAGGAAGACCAGAAACTCCACCGGCGAGTGGACAAAGTGGCGGCGGATTTGATGGAATTGGGTCGTCGCCACGATGAACGCCTGCAGGTGATTCGGCTGTTACAGGAAGCCCAGGAGCGCAATGCCCTGCGCATCCTGGAAATCCAGAAGGACATGGGGGCCCTGCGTAAGCGTCTGGAAGAGCTGGCCGGGATGCAGGGTGTCTTTGGGGAGAGTTTGGGCAAGCTGGAAGCCCGCTTGCACGAGCTCCACAGCGCGGAGGAAGAGCGCAAGAAGGAGCAGCGGGACTTTCTGGAAAAGGTGGCCCGGAAGCAGGCGGAACAGGACCGGCAGTGGCGCACCTGGGAATCCCGATTTCAAAGCATGGAAGAACTGGCTCAACGTTTGGAGTCTCATTTGCAAGCGATGGATGCATTCCGCCAGGAACTCAATCGAGCTCGGGAC
>WFUL01000021.1 GCA_015484985.1 Anaerolineales bacterium
ACCAGGAGCACCGCGGCCGCGTTGTTGTTCACCACCAGCCCGTCTTCCCCGCCGGTGACATCCCGCAGCAATTCCACGACATGGTCCAGACGGGAACCGCGGCGTCCCCGCTCCAGGTCGTACTCCAGATTGCTGTAATGACGGGCCACGGCCAACAGGGCATCTAGGGCTTCGGGGCCCAGGGGGGCTCGCCCCAGGTTGGTGTGGAGGAGTACACCGGTGGCGTTAATGACAGGACGCAACTGGACGCGATGGGCCTGGGCCAGACGCTCTGCCAGTCTTTCGGCCAGGACCTCTCGGGATGGAGGCTCCTGGCCCTGTCGCAGGGTGTGGCGGGTTTCGTCCAAGAGTTTCCGCGCTTCTTGCAGAACCTTCTCCCGACCCACCAGGGGGAGCCAGGGGGTCACTCTGGGGTGCTCCAGAAGCCACTGGGTGCTGGGTAGCGCGCGAAAGGACGATGTGGGGCTCACGCCTCTTCCACCTCAGTCTCTTCTTCCTCGTCCGATGTACGGGGGTAAACGCCGAACCGGCGTCGGAAGAACTCCCAGATGTTCCGCCGGTGCAAATGGGGTGCCACTCCGCCCAAAAGCGCGGGGCTTTTGCCGCATTTCTCCACCGTGACTTTGCCCAGATAGTCGCCGGGGTAACGGTAGCGAGCCGAGTAACGAACGTACTTACGCACCTCTGAGATGTACTTCAAATTGCTCTTGATGGCATCTTGAATCTCACCGCGAAGCACCACCTGTCCATGACCGGGGATGAGGTTCTCCAGGGGAATCTTGGCCATGGTTTTCAGGCTGGACACCAATTGGTCCACGTCTCCCTCCATAAAGGTGGGAAGGGGCATGAACGCGTCACCCGCGAAGAGCACCCGGTCCTCTTCCACGTACACCCCGATGCCGTCTTCGCTGTGGCCCGGGAGGGGAAAGAGCCGGAGGGTGACCTTGGGGTCCAGGCGCAAACGCAGTTCTCCTGTATCAAACGTGATGTGGGGTAGCACCAGTTTCACCCGCTGGTACGCCGGCTCCTCCTGCCGTACCTTCTCCAGGGCTTCCCGACCCCGGGTATCCAACAGGCGACGGCAGGCCGTATGGGCGATAACCAGCGCGCCAGGGAAAAAGTATGCGCCCCAACTGTGGTCGGCATGGTAGTGGGTCAGAATGACATACCGTACGGGAAGGCGCAGCTCTCGGGCGATGAATTCCCGCATGGTGCGCGTTTCTTCCGGCAGGGCCAGAGTATCCACAACCACCGCCCACTTGGGCCCGACAATCACCCCGGCGTTGACCTGTGCATACACTTCACTCTGGAACAAATAAACATGCTCCGATACCCGCTCCCGTAAAACCATCGGCCTCCACCTCGCATAAGGAAGGTTGGTGTACCGTCCCCCGGACTTTCAACGCTGACCGCCCAAAACCATAGCACGAATCGCAGACCTCGTCAATAAAAGAAGATGGTATTTCGATTTGGCCCGTCGGCGAAGCGTATGTCCATCACCTGAAATTGGGTGAAAAGGTGCGTGCTGCATCATACCCGCAGGCCTGACCGGGTACAAAAATTCGCCGACGGCCGTCAGCCATTTGTCGAGACGGGTTCGGTGAATATGGGTATGCAACAGGACAAACAACGGGTTTTCCCGCCTGACGATGGCCTGACGCTCTTCCTTATGCTGGTCGTTGGGTAGATTCCGGGGTCCGGGGCAGGCGTTGCAACAGGGGATGGTTTTCGGCGGTTGGCTTTCTGTGCGCCTTTTTCCGTTGTGAAGAACGCGTGCCTGACCGCAAAAAGGGGGCTGCCACTTTTTTCAGGAGGAGGAATCATGCCGCATGCCGTTCGATGGTTTCGCATTCTGTCTTTATGGATGCTTTGGGCCCTCGTGATGGCTTCCCCTTCGCGGGTTGCAGCCAACGCGGCCCCGCCCGAGGCCGCGGGCGGGGGGAACCCCGGTCCCGAAACCGGCACCCCGGTGCGCATGGTGCGGGAGCGGGTTGAGATTACCCTGACGAAAGACGGCCGCCGGGCCTCGGTGGAAGGTGTGTACGTCATGCAAAACACGGGAAGCCAGGAAGAACGTTTGCAGGTGCTCTACCCCCTCAGTCTGTTCTTTATGCAATGCGAAGAGGAAGAAATCCGCAATCTGCGCGTCTGGGTGAACGACATCCCGGCGAAGGTCCAGCGCATTCAGGGGGAGCCTCGGGGAGAATACTGCGACCAGCCCACTTTCTGGGCCGCCTTTCCCGTGGCCTTTCCTCCCGGGGCCGAGGTCACCCTTCGCGTGCAGTACGAACAGAAGACCTGGGGTTTCTCCCCTTACCTGGTACTGACTTACCTTTTGGAAACCGGCGCAGGCTGGTACGGGACGATTGGAGAGGCCGAAATCCTCGTTCATCTGCCCTATCCCGCCACGTCCGAAACCGTGGTCCTGAGCGAGGACTTTTGGGGGTATGGCCGGGGCACCACGCCCGGTGCGCGGCTGGAGGAGAGCACCGTGCGATGGGTCTTCCGAGACCTGGAGCCCACCCAGGACGACAACATCTTTCTTCTCTTCATGGAACCCCAGGCCTGGCAGGAAATCCAACGCCGTCGCCAGGAGGTGAAGCAGCGCCCCAACGACGGCGAGGCCTGGGGGTTCTTGGGGCTGGCCATCAAGAAGGCGCTCCTTCTACCTGGGCCGGGCTATCCCATGCGCTTCCAGGACCAGGGTGCGCAGGCCCTCCTGCAGGAAGGTTTGCAGGCCTACGCACGAGCGGTGACCTTGAAACCCCAGGACGCGGATTGGCACTACGGTTACGGACAGTTGCTCGCCCTGGCTGCCAGCGAAACCCAGGACCCGGCCCAGCGAGCGGCCTATCTGGAACAGGCCGTGCGGGAATTCCAGCAGGCTCTGGCTCTGAAACCCGAACACGAGAAGACCCTGACTTTTCTCAACGAGATGGGGTGGCTCCTGGAAGGATGGATACAAAGGGAGGGGGACACCTTCCGCTTCCCTGGCTTGACGGCCACACCCACCTTCCCGCCTGTTGCCACGGCCACACCCTCGCCGGAGCCGACCCTCGCGTCTCCCACGGTACCCTATACGACCCCGACCACCGCGGGTCACCTCGTCCTGGCTACCCCTTCCCTGGCACCTACGGATATACCCGCGTCGCCCACAATGCCCACCGCAAGCGAACCGGCGGGAGGCGCATCCCCGTCCTCCATGTTGTCCCTGGGGATTTTGGTGCTCCTCCTGGGCTGCTGCATCCTGGTTACCGTCGTGGCGGGCGGTATCTTTCTGTTTCGTCGCATCGTCCGAACTCGATAGGGGACCGCGGCTCAAAAATAAGTTGATGACCCCTGACTGACGGTCGGCGGCTAGCCTACCACGGCTCCAATCCCCTATCCTGAAGCCGCCAGATGTGTAAGTTCTCCACCAGGTCATGGGGGAACAGGTCGGGTTCGGTCGTGGTGACCCAAATCTGTTCGCCGAAGTCCAGGAAGGCCTCCATCACCCGTCGGCGCCGGTTGGCGTCCAGTTCCGCCAGCACTTCGTCCAGCAGGATGACCGGTCGGACGCCGGTCTTCCCGTGGTACCAGGCGGCCTCCACCAACTTCAACATCAGCAGTGCGCTGCGCATTTGCCCGCGAGAGCCGAAGGTGGCCAGGTCCATACCGCTGACCAGGAAGCGGAAGTCGTCCCGGTGGGGCCCTATGGTCGTATGCCCCCGTTGCAGGTCGATGGGCCGACGCTGGCGCAGTCGTTCCAGGAGCATCTGGCGCACGCCTTTTTCGCTCGAAGGGAGGGACACCTCGGGCACATGGAAAGGGAGGGGCACCTGGTGGTTGTTCTCTTCCTCAGGGCCGTTGCCCAGGGAAGGCCAGTAGACCAGGCGCAACACCTCGCCGTTGCCCAGCCGGTTCCACCCTCGTTCGTCGGCCAGCAGGTTCCAGCGCTGGAGGGTGCGATAGCGCGTCCAGATGAGATACGCGCCGTGCTGGCTGAGCACCTGGTCCCAGATTTCCAGTTGTCCCAGGTCCCCGCGGTTCTCCCACAATACCTTGAGGAGGGCATTCCGTTGCTGCAGGGCTTTGGTGTACTGGGCCAGGGCGTGAGCGTATTGCGGGTCACCCGGAGCAATGCTGAGGTTCAGATAGCGGCGGCGCAGTTCGGGTCCCCCATCCACAATGTGCAACATATGGGGCAGGAACAGGACCGTTTGCACCATCCCCAGGGCTTCGGCCGCGGTGCGCTTCACCCCGTCCACCAGGATTTCCTTTTGGGTTCGTACCTGTCCCGTGGGTTCCCGACGCCAGATGAGGCGGACCTCGATACGGCGTTCCCGTTGGCCACCGTCTTCCTCCCGCTGGAAGGTCGCCCGTAGACGGGTGACCAGCAGGGGGTTCTGCAGGGCCAGGGTTTGATTCACCAACTCGCGAGGTTGACGGGCCAGGAAGGAGGAAAAGGTGGTGAGATAGGACGCGGCTTCCAGCAAGGTGGTCTTTCCCCGGGCGTTGGGGCCTACGATGAGGTGAATGCCCGGGGTGAAGGCGTGTTCCCAGAAGACAAAGCGCCGGAAGTGCTCCAGAGCCAGATGTGTGAAGTACATGGAAGCCTCATCCCAGCAACAGGGCCAGGGCCATGCCCAACAGGAAGCCCGCGGCGACATCGGTGGGATAGTGGACGCCGATGGCCATGCGGGACCAGGCCAGGGCCAGGGCCCATACCGTGGCCAGCCAGGCCGCTCCCTGTCCCGGCCACCAGGACCAGGTCAGGAGCATGAGCGCCGCGCCCCGGGCCGCGTGGCCCGAGGGGAAGGACATGGGGTCTGTCTTCCGATACAGGTTTCCCCAGGGGCTTTCGGGCCGCGGTCGACGCACCAGGTGCTTGAGGATGGTGACCACCAGGGCCACCGCCAGCACCACCCACAAGGCCTGACGGGCAAAGGCGCGCCAGGGTTCCGGTCCCCACCAGGCTCCCAACCCCAAGGCGGGGAACCACAGGTAGCCATCCCCCGAATGGGCCACGGCCAGGGCCAAAAAGCGCCAGGTTCGAGACCGGGCCACCGGCCGTTGCAAGGCCGAGGCCAGGCGACGGTCCCAGGCCAGTATCCGGCCCTTCATGGGGCACCTCGCGCGGGAGCCTGGGAGGATGTGCGTTCGTTCCGGTGTTCCCGAAGGAAGCGTTCCATGATGGCCACGTGCTGGGGCTTGTCCACGTCCATGGCCATCTCGGGGTATGGACTGACCACCGCGGTGGCCTCCAGATTGAGGCGACGGCGGACCCGTTGCACGGCTTCTTCCAGGGTCAATCGATGCAGCAGCAGGCGCAACAGGGTCCCCCAGCCCATCAACGAAGCCTGCTTCCAGGGGGACTTGCGGGCCGCGACCAGGCGTTCCCACAGGTCGTCCTCGCGGTAGGCCAGGCGGGTGTGGGCGATGTTCACATCCGCGCCGCAAACCTCCACGTCCCGCAAACGCACATACGTGCGTTTTACGCCCGGGAAGCGCTGTTCCATAGCGCGACGTTCCACCACATGGTAGACGACAGGCAGGCCGATGCGCTCGGCGTTGGTCGCGGCCCAGTCCAGAATGTCACCGGTAACCGCGGGGACATCTCCTGAGACCAGCAACACCGGCTCGTCCTTTCGACCCTCCCGAACCAGGGTGCGCAGGCCGTGCAGGATGTTCTGGACCATACTCCCCTGATCCGGGTAGAAGCGGGCGTCCTTTTCGATGTGCCAATCGTAGTCCTTCTCCGATACTCCGAAGATGTGGAGCCGGGTCACCTTCTGGGAAGCGTTCAAGGCGTCCAGGACCCACTGAAGCATGGGCTTCCCCGCTAAGGGAAGCAGCGCCTTTGGGCGGTGGGGGATGAGGGAGAAGAGGGGGTCGTCCTGCGTGGCATGTCCTCCCGCGAGCACCAGGGCGTCCATCATGTGCCCTCCTGCAAGTCGACCAGTTGGGGTTCCAGGCCCAATTGGTCAATTATCTCGTTGAGTTCTTCAAGGGTCAGCGGGCGACCTTTGCCGGCCACCGCGATGAGCGCGGCTTCCATCATGTTCGTGCCGAAGGAGCGTCCGTCCAGCCGGGGCGTGCTGGTGACCACATACCGGATGCCCACCCGGCGGAAGAGTTCCAGGTCTTCGGGTGTGGTGGTGTTGGTGGCGATGATTTTCCCCTCCAGGTCGTCGGGGATGTGGCGCTTGATGTAATGGCAGTCGCCAGCGATGACCGTGGCCCAGCGGTAGTACTTTTCCCATTTAGGGATGCGTTCTTCCTGTTTCTCACCGGTAGGATACAACCACTCAAAGGGGAAACGGGTCACGATGGGCAGCATCAGGCTTCCCAACAACTTGAGGGTGCGGATGGAACGCACGGGGATGGGGATGCCCAGTCCGAACATGAAATCCCCAAATACCGTTTCATATCCCGCGTCCACGAAGGAACGGGTCATGCCCCAGCGGTCCAGGGCCAGGGTGATGAACACCTTCTTGCCGCCGTGCTCACGCACGTAATCTCCCAGGTGCTTGTCAATGAAGAACGCCAGCCGGTATTCCAGCGTGTTCTTCAGGCCGGTGCCGTCGGTGATGGGCGTTTGCTTCACATAGCGCACCATGGGCTTGACGCCGTGCAGGGGATACCATTTGCCTTCCACCATGAGGCCCAGGTCCGCGCCGCCCACGCCGAAAGCGTCCACCTTGCCGTCCAGTTCGCGATAAAGTTGTGCGGCCTTCTCCATATCTCCATCGGTGCCGATGCGTTCGATGACCACCTTCTCACCGAGGAGTTCCACCTCCACGCGCTTATCCCGCTTGGAGGACCCCAGACTGATGCTTACGGCCCGTTTCATGTTCAACCTCCAGGGCAGAAGTGGGACCGGGAAGGGCTGCCTAAAATCATAACACGCCGGAAGGGAGAAGGATGCTGGATGAAAAAGGGAGGAGGGGCAAGGGTGACCCTCGCCCCTCCTGCTGGGGATGGGTTTGGAGCCAGTCAGGCTGCCGGGTCCTGGAACCCGAGGCTATTGGCTCGTATCCGACTGGGGTAAATCGGGCAACAATTGCACTTCCATCTGGGCACGCATGTGCACCTGTCCGCTTAACGGTATGAGGCCTCGCTCATCGAGGTCTTTTACTTCGCTCATCGCTTGTGCATAGCCGGAGACCAATACGGCAATTTGTATATGCTCCGGAAGGTGCTCGATGTAGAAGAAAACTTCCCTATCCATGGAAAGGTTTTCTCCCTGGGCCAGGAGCGAATAAGAGGAAAGAGCCCCTTCCGGATAACGTACCATACTGGGATCTGTCT
>WFUL01000022.1 GCA_015484985.1 Anaerolineales bacterium
ACCCTCGCCCTCAATGAACGATTGTTTGTTGTGCCATCGGGTACATGTGGCGCGAGGATTTGCTCGGACCACACCCTCGGTGGCGCTGTGTTTCGCCTGCCACGGTGCGCCCACCATGGGCGCGCATACCGATGTGGTCGACGGGGTGTATGAGGGTTTGGGAACCCCTCAGGCGTTGCGGGGAGGAGGGTTCTTATATGCGTTCATGGACACCGAGTGGTCAGGGCGACCTCGTTTGCAGCCTACTACTTCCTCTCATCTCTGGCAGGGGACCGAAGGCATGGCTTGGGGTCAGGGGACTTCCAGCTCTGGGGAGCCCATGAATCTGTCCTGCCTGAATTGCCACAACCCCCATGGGCATAGTGGTCCGGGTGGAGAGCCGACGTACCGGATTCTGCGCCCGGAACCGCTGGAAGCGGGTACCGAGCCCGTGGTGGTGGTTGAAGAGCAGGTCAAGCATTACACCGTGGATGCGCAAGACGCCAAATATTTCGGCCAGTGGTATCCACCCGCCCTTTACCAGCAGCTGGGATATTGGTGTGCGCAGTGTCATGACCAATATCTCCAGACGGCGGACGGACATCATGGATCGCCGCCGTTTATGTATCAACACATCAGCGTAGGATGGCCTCGTGTTTCGGCTCGGAAAGGGAATACGGAATACATGAATCGTCCCTTTTCCTGCCTGACCTGTCACGTGGCCCATGGCACGGCCGCCCATATGACGGGATGGGCCGCGGATGTCCCTTGGCCTAATGGTGCACAAGAGCCTCGAGGGGATGCCCGCAGTTCCCTGCTGCGGACGGACAATCGAGGCGTCTGCCAGTTGTGCCATGAGAAATAAAGGGAATAGGGAGGGAGGGGAGATGTGTCGAGGTTTTCGACCATTAGGTTTTGGGTTTGCTTTATGGTCCTGGTTCTTGCATCCCGACCCGTGTACGCCGATAACGGACCCCGTGGTGGTTGTACCGCGACACGGATGCATGTGCTGCCTGCCATCGGGCCCATACCGCGGTTGGTGCGTCCCTGTTGGCCACAGGCTCAGTCACCGAATTCTGTTACACCTGTCGCGATACTTCAGAGGCCGGGACGGACACCAACGTCGAAGATAGGGTGTATTTAGATCAAGACAACACCCCAACGAAGGGGACGGGGAGGTGAATCGTGGACTCAAAAGAGGTGGCCTTGTGAATGCTCGCTTGGATACCGAGATGTGTTGCGACCCGCGGAACATTGGCCTCCACGGTCAGATGGGCCCTTCAGGTTCCTTGGCCCAATGGTACTCCAACGCTTAGCGGTGATGCTTGTAGCACCTTATTACATGTAAACAATCGTGGCATCTGTCAGTTGTGACACGAACGCTAATGGTCTATGATGAAAACAAAAGCGCCAAAATCAAATGGATTGATGCTATGAAACAGCGACGGAAGATAGGTCAATATAGCAAATGGATACCTGGCCTTTGGTGGTTGCTTATCGTGTTTTTGATTGTTGGAAGTATCGGAAGACGTGGGACCTGGGTTTGGGCCCAGTGGGGCCACCAGGTCAGCAGTGCGGAAACGGACGCCTGTGCCGCGTGTCATATCTTCCACACAGACATCTCGGGACGACAGCGCATGAGAGTTCCTTCCCTTCTTGAGTCGGTGGCTCGACTGTGGGGAAGGTCTGAGGCTCATGCTGTAGATGGGCTTGAAATGCGGATGTCTGGACGGGATGGTGAAGGGGACCCGCTCTTGGGGGATTCCCCATGGGATGTGGACGAACTGTGTCTCACTTGTCATGAAGGGATGGGTGCCCCCACATCTTCCAGTTCAGCCCATGGCAAAGTGGACGAGACGGAGGGGTCCGGGGAGTCGTTCGTCGTCCACTGTGCGGATTGCCACGATGTCCATGGCACAGAGAATGCCCAGGTCATTCGCCCCTGGGTGCGCTTTCGCTGGAAAGGACAGCGCATCGAGGTCGGACCCATTCTGTTTTTGGGCAAGACGGGGAAGGCTTCCTTTGATGACGGTGAAAGCCCTCCGAATACCCGTTTGTGTGTTGCCTGTCATGAGGCCGTAGGTACATTGGAGCACCCTGGGGGCGCGGACCATGTGGGGCGTTTCGATTTCTCCGGGGAAGATTGCACCGTATGCCATCCCCATAGTTTGGACGATGATCCTCGCACGGTGGATGGATTCCTCACCGTGCCGAATGCCCGGGCGTTGCTCCTGGAACGGGCGCGGGTGGATTTGCAGGTGACCTATCAGGTCGAACCCGCGGAGCCGGTCGCGGGACGCCCCTTCACCCTCAAAGCCCTGGTGGAGAACCGGGGTCCCCAGGATGCCTGGGAGGCCCTGCTTCGCCTGGAGGTGCCCTCCGGCTTCGACGTGAAGGAAGCCTGGGTGGTGGACGGCGCTCCCTGCCAGATAGAGGAGGTGTCGGCTTCCGGCGAGGGGACGAATCCTTCCGGGGCGGGTCAGGCCCAAGGCGTGATGGTGTGCCCCATTGGGGACATTCCCTATCAGACCCGGGCCGCGGTCTCGGTGGTAATGGTGCCCGAACCCTCCCTGGCGGGCGAGACGGATCTGGTGGTGGAAGCCGAGGCAGTGCAGACGGACCCGGCGCCGGAAAACAACCAGACCACGGCCCGGTTCACCGTGGTCCGCCAGGCCGACCTGGTGGTGACCCATCTGGCCGCGCCGGACGAGGCGGTGGCCGATGAAGTGGTCACTTACACCGTTCAAGTGGGCAACCAGGGCCCCTCCTGGGCCACGGGGGTGACCCTGCAGGACACGTTGCCCCAGGGCGCGCAATTGGTCGAGGTGGAAACCACGCAGGGTACGTGTACGGAGGCGGAAGGTACGGTGACCTGTGCCCTGGGCACCCTGGCCGTCCTGGACAGCGTGCAGGTCCACTTGCGGGTGCGTATGCCCCAGACCAATGAGCGGGTGGTCAACCGGGTTGAAGTCCGGGCCCAGGACGCGGACCCGGACCCCGATTCCAACGTGAGCGAGGCCCGCACCTGGGTGCGCTGGCATGCCGACGTTCAGGTGATCCAGGACGCGACGCCCAACCTCGCCGCGCCCGGGGACACGGTGACCCTCCGAGTGCAGGTGGTCAACCAGGGTCCTCTGGCCGCGGAGGACGTCACTCTGAGCCAAGTGCTCTCGCCGGGCTTGCAGGTGGAGACCCTGGAGGCCACCCAGGGGACCTGTCAGACCTCGGTCCCGGAACGGGTGGTGTGCGACCTGGGCGTGCTGGCCCAGAAAGAAGTCGCGGTGGTGACCCTGACGGTGCGGGCGCCCGACGAGGAAGGGGAAATCGTGAGCCAGGTAGAGGTCCAGACGTGGACCGTGGACCCGAACCCCGACGACAACCGTTCGGAATTGCGGGTTCCGGTGTACACGGGCGCGGACCTGACCCTTGAGTGGCAGACGCCTGCCAATTTCACCCCCGGAACCCGCACGACCTACACCCTCCGGGTGACCAATCGCGGTCCCGAGGACGCCCGCGGTGTGGTGGTGGAGCATCCCCTGCCCAATGGGATGGCCTGGGTGGGCGCCTCCGGGGGTGCCTGCACCCTGGCCGCGGGCACGCTGCGTTGTGACCTGGGCGACCTGGCCCCCCGTGCTTCCCAGGACCTCACCTTTGTGATGGATGTGCGCCCCGACGCGCGCGGGCAGGCGCTGTTGGAGGCCCGGGTGAGCGCCGCGGAGCCGGTAGACCCCAACGAGGGCAACAACCAGGAGGTGGCGACGGTGCCTCTGACGCCCCGGGCCGACGTATCCCTGGAGCCGCGGCCCGTAGAGGACGGGGCATGGCAACCCGGGATGACGGAATTCCCGTATCGGGTGGTGGTGCGGAACTTCGGTCCTTCCACCGCGACCCAGGTGGTCCTCGTGCAAGAACTGCCCGACCTACTGGTGCCGGTGGACCTGGAGGCGGACCCACCCGAGGCCGGGGCGGCCTGTGCTTGGACGCAAGACGAAGACGACCGGGATGGGGATGACAACACCGAAGAATACTGGCTGGAGTGTGTTTGGGATGCCCTGGCCCCGGACGCGGAAATCGACCTGGTGTTCCGGGTGCAGTTCCGGCAGGCGGTCCAGCCCGCGACCTTGGTGCTGGACGTTTCCCTGGCGGAACCCGACCCCGAGCCCGACAACAACCACCTGGAAATCCTCTGGACGCCGGCCACGCCGACTCCGACGCCGTCGCCTACGCCCACGCCGACCTGGACCCCGACGCCGACGCCCACACCGACACCCACGTCCGAGCCCTCGGCCACGCCGACGCCCACACCCACACCTTCACCCCAGCCGACGCCGACGCCCACCGTGACTTCCACGGCGGCACGCCTGCCGGAAGGGGCCCTGGGCTCCCTGGGTCTGGTCGCCGCGTCCTGCGGCGTGGGAACGGCGCGCAGAAAGCACCTTTGAGGGTCCGTTTCCCCGGTGCGATGGCTGTCGTGCTGGCCGACCTCGGAGCGAGAAGAGGTCGGCCTTTGCCTTTGACGGGCTTTGGGGGAGAGGGGCATAGGTCGTTGCTATGCCTTCGTTTGGATGACGGCCGAGAGGGAGGAAAACGAAAACGGGACGCAACTTGGGTTGCGTCCCGTTTGGCCATGCCGAAGGGGGGACTCGAACCCCCACGGGCTTTAACGCCCACGGCGTCCTGAGCGCCGCGCGTCTACCAATTCCGCCACTTCGGCCGGCACCCTCTATTGTAAAGGGTTGCGTCAGGATGTCAATATTGCGCGGCCCGGTTTCAGGCGTTTTTCAAAATCTAACAAAAGGGGTGTATGTTATAGCCAAAACCGAAGGGAGGGAGGGAAGGCCATGGGTGGTGAGGAGACCCGCAAGAGCCTGTGGGAAGTC
>WFUL01000023.1 GCA_015484985.1 Anaerolineales bacterium
CCAATACGAAGGACAAACCGATGAGCTGGGTGGCCGTTAGCGCAATGAGGGAAGTGGCCAGCATGGACCACACGAAGATGGGCATGCGGAAGAGGGTCATGCCCTTGGCGCGCATCCCCAGCGCGGTGGCGATGATGTTCACCGCGCCCAGGATGGACGAGAGACCCACGAAGAACACGCCCAGGTAGAAGAGGTCCACACCCGCCAGGGAGAAGACACCCAGGGGCGGATATCCCGTCCACCCGGTGTCCCAGCCGAAGAACAGGGCCAGGACCACCAACACCACGCCCGGGATGTTAATCCAGAACGCGAAGGCGTTGAGCCGGGGGAAGGCCATGTCGCGCGCGCCCACCATCAAGGGGACCAGGTAGTTGGCCATCCCACCGACGCCCAACAGGATGGCAGCAATCATGACGATGCCGTGCCACCCGATGAGGGTGTTGAACCGGTTGGGGTCCAGGAAATCGATGCCGGGCTTGGTCAGCTCGATGCGGAAGATGACCGCCACCAGACCCGCCAGGCCGATGAGGATGATGCTGGTCGCGCCGTACTGAATGCCGATGACCTTGTGGTTGTAATCCACGCTCAGGTAGCGCCACCACTTGGGGCGCCCTTCAGGCGGTCCGTGGCGCATGGGCGCCGGCTGACCCATGGCTTCCTTCAACCAATCGGAGACCATGCCCGAGGCCAGCATGAACCCCAGCACGCTGACCACCGCGCCGGACACCAGGGCTGGCTGCTGGGAAGCCGCCCAGGAGGCGTCCAGTCCCAGCAAGGAACGGCCCAACAACACCAGGGCAATGCCCAGCAAAAAGCCCACGGCCTGGCCCAGCAGGCCCCGCACCAAACCGGTGCTCAGAACATGCATCATGGATCACCTCCCCAATCACTTCTCCAGGGTTTTCAGGAACGCGATGATGGCGTCCACCTCTTCATCCGAAAGCCGGTCCGGGCCAAAGGGCGGCATGATGGGCTGGAAGCCTTCCACCACCTTGGCCTGGGGCTCCCGGATGGACTCGCGAATGTAATCCTCGTCCACGGTCGCCGTGGTCCCATCGGTGAAGGTCACCTCGCGACCGAAGATACCCAGGAACGTAGGACCGACCCGCTGCGAACCGTCCAAGGAATGGCAAGACGCACAGTACTGGGAGACCAGTTTCTCACCCAAGGCCACCGGGTCGGCCGGCGGCATTTGCTCCGCCACCCAGGCTTCGAAGGCCTCGGAGCTCACCACCCGAACCGGGGCCCGCATGGTCGCGTGGCCCACACCGCACAGCTCGGCACACCGGAGTTTGAACTCGCCTTCCTGGGTGGGGGTGATGTAGACGTAGGTGGTCAAACCCGGGACCAGGTCCTCCTTCACCCGCCATTCGGGCACCCAAAAACTGTGGATGACGTCCACGGATTGAAGCTCGAACTTGATGCGCTTCCCCGTGGGGACCACCAGCTCTGCGGACTTGATGCCGTAGTCGGGATACTCGAAAATCCAGGCAAACTGCTGACCGGTGACTTTGACCACCATGTCGTAATCGGGCCGGCGCATCCAGAAGAAATCCCGCGTGGTCACCGCGCTCAACCCCAGGACGATGAGGAGAGGAATCACCGTCCAGGTGATTTCCAGGGTGGGGTTGCCGTGGATGTATTCCCCGGCTTCCTCTTCGTCCCCGCGGCGACGGAAGACCAGAACGGCGTAAACGGCCAATCCGACGACCAGGGAGAAAATGGCCGCAATGAGGAAGAACTGGAAACGCAGGAGCTGGTCAATGCGCGTCCCCTCCTGGCTGGCCAGGGGCGGAACGAACACCTCAAAGCCCGTGTAGACCAGATAACCCAAACCCCCGGCCAGTATCAGCACAAGGATTACGGCACGCATCAGGTGTCGTTTCATCGGGCCCAACCTCCCTTTCGCGCAATCATGGATGGTTCTTTGAGAAAAACCCCGAACTCCCCGTCGGGTTACACTGATGACGGCCCCATTGTAGCACAGATTACAAATCTTGCGAGTTTGGATTGGCCGGAAGGAGGAAGACCAGGCTCAGCGCACCGCGACGTAAGTCATATTGCCCACCTGACGCACCAGGCCCTTGAGTTCCATCAGGATGAGGAGGGCGCTGACCTGTGCACTGGGCAACCCGGTACGGGCGCACAGGTCGTCCACGTGGAGGGGCTCTTGCAGGTTTTCCCACAACAGCCGCTCCATGGGATCGTCCGGCAGGGTGAGGCGGGCCTGCTGGTGCTCCGGCACCAGGCGCAGGTCCAGCACCTGGGCCAGGTCCTGGGGCCGCCGCAAGAGGTGCGCGCCCTGCTGGATAAGGCGCAGGGTCCCCTGGCTCTGGGCGGCGTAAATCGAGCCCGGCACGGCGAAGACCTCCCGCCCCTGGTCCGCGGCAAAGGCCGCGGTGATGAGCGCGCCGCTGCGCTCCCCGGCCTCCACCACGACCACAGCCAGGCTCAGGCCAGAGATGATACGGTTACGCGCGGGGAAGTGCACCCCATCCGGCGGCGTGCCCGGAGGATAATCGCTTATCAGGGCCCCACTGGCCTCAATGCGCCGGGCCAGGGAGGCGTGCTCAGGCGGGTAGATGATGTCCGGCCCGCTGCCCAGCACGGCGATGGTCCGTCCGCCGGCCTTGAGCGCGGCTTCGTGTGCGTACCCATCAATCCCCCGCGCCAGGCCGCTCACCACCGTCACCCGGTGCTGCACCAGGAAGTCCACGATTTCCTCGGTCACCCGCCGCCCATAACTGGTCGCCTTGCGGGTCCCCACCACGGCCACGGCCCAGTCGTCTTGGGGAATCCAACGACCCTTCATGTACAGGACGGGAGGCGATTGGGAAATGTGCTTCAACCGCGGGGGATAGTCGGGGTCCTCCCAGGTCACCACCGCGATGCCCTTCTTCTCCCACTGTTCCAGCAGTGCCCGGGGGTCCACCTGCTGGCGGGTGGCCAGGAACTCCTCCAGGGCCTGCCCCGTCACTCCGGCCTGCTCCAGGTCCTTGGGGGAAGCCCGCCAGGCTTCCCGGGCCGACCCGAAATGGTCCAACAAACGGCGAAAGCGCACCGGGCCGATGCCCTTGACCAGGTGCAGTCCCACCCAGGCCGCGCGCTCCTCGGGAGAAAGGGTCATGGGACCGTCCTCTCCTCAACAGGATGGGGATGCCATCCAAACCCTACGGCTCAACGTCCAGCCGAATACCTTCGACGAACAAGTGTACCGCATGGAGAGGTGGACCTGCGGAATACAGGTAGACCTCCACCTCCTGGGCGGTCTCCGCGGAAAAGGGACCCTCCCACATCCAGGCCCGGGCCGCGGCCACCCGTCCTCGACCGTCCAGGCCCCAGGCCACCAGGCGCACCCAGGACGCTTCCTCCTGGGTCTGCCAGGCGGTGGTGATGCGCACCCAACGGCGCCCGGGCCCCCAGGTGTACGTGGGTTCCTCCAGGTCCACCGGCGGGAAGC
>WFUL01000024.1 GCA_015484985.1 Anaerolineales bacterium
ACCTAAAGCAGGCCTCTACCGAGGAGCTTCCTCACATCCTTCCCCTGTTCCTGCCGCTACTCCATGTTCCCTCCTTTGACGATTTTCCCCGTTTGCGTGCCCACTTCACCCCTCGGCTTTCCCCCCCCACGCCCGAAGCCCTGCCCGAATGGACGGCCATCTTGCGCGCCCTCTTCCGTCGCTGGCCTGGGGAAGTCATGCCCTGGATACGCCAACTCGTCTATCAACACGGTGACAAACATTGGGCCTGGCTTTTGCGACGCCTTTATCCTTGGTTGGATGAACCCTGGCAGAGCCGTGTTCGGGCCCTGGCCCGAGAAATCAAGACCGACTAAACAAACCGGCTTTCTTCCCCAAAACCCTGGCAGGAAACCGTGTTTTCGGTACAATTACAGACGCGTTTCCCAAGGAGGTCCCATGCCTCGCGTGAAGGTCCTCTTCTTCGCTTCCTACCGCGAACGTACCGGTCATCGGGAACTTACCCTGGACCTTCCCGAAGGTGCTCGCGTGCGGGATCTGGTAAACCATCTCCGGGAGCAATTCCCCCACATCGGCGAGTTGTGGGACCATGCGCTTATTGCCGTCAACCACAAATACGCGGCCCTGGAGGACCCCCTGCAAGAGGACATGGAAATCGCCTTCTTCCCGCCCGTCAGCGGTGGGGATGAGCCCCCTACTGTGGTCATGGTCACCGAAGAGGTGCTGGACCTGGATGCGCTGGTGGCCCGCATCGTGGCCCCCACCACGGGTGCGGTCTGCTTATTTACCGGCGTGGTTCGGGCGAGAACCCAAAAGGGGCCCGTAACCGAGACCTCCTACCTGGAGTACGAAGCCTACATTCCCATGGCCGAGGCTAAGATGCGTCAGGTGGCCAAGGAGATTCGGGAACGTTGGCCCCAGGTGGAAGGCATCGTCATGGTGCAGCGTATCGGACGACTGGCCCCAGGCACGCCCACGGTGCTCATCGCCTGCGCCGGGCCCCATCGGGACAGCGGCGTCTTTGAAGCCGCCCGGTACGGCATCGACCGTCTTAAGGAAATCGTGCCCATTTGGAAAAAGGAAGTAGGACCACAAGGCGAAATTTGGGTCGAGGGTCATTATCATCCCCGCCCGGGAGAATAGAGCAACTTTTGCCTCCTCTTTCGGTTGTATTTTATGAAACCACAATCAAAGGAGGAGAAGGATGCGCATTGTAAAAACCGTAATCGGGATTCTGGTGGCCCTCCTGGTGCTCTTTTACGTCGGCGATTACTTGGCGAACTTGCGCTCCGGAGGCGAGGCCTGGGGCCTGGGTCCTCAAAGTGAATTTGGCGTCTCCGGTTGGGTCACCTGGACCATCATTGGCCTGATTGTGGTGGGTATCATCGGCGCTTTCTTCGCTCAAAAAGAAGATTTGTGGAAGGTAGGCACCCGGGAGGTGGTCTTCATGGCCATCGGCGCGGTCTTGTATGGCGTGCTCTCCTGGGTGACCAATGTGACCACCATTGTGGTCCCATCCGTCAGTCTGGTCGCGTTGCGGCCAGCCGTCGTGATTCCGCCGCTGTTCGGCTACCTCTTTGGCCCTGTGGTGGGCTTCTTTGTAGGCGCCTTCGGCAACGTCCTGGGAGATGCTATCACCGGCTGGGGTGTCTTCCCGGTGTGGGACATCGGTAACGGTCTCATGGGCATGATTCCTGGCCTGATTTGGGCGTTTGAGGATCGCAAACGGGCCACCAAGACCGCGGGCATCCTGACGGTGGTGTTGTTGGTAGCCCTCTCGGTATTGACCTTCCTCTCACCAGAAAAGGTATTCGAAAACCCCATCATCGGTGGGGAACCGGTCAACCACGCGGCCTTCTGGTGGGTCTTGCTGGTGGGTGCCATTCTGGTGGGCGCCATGTTGTACTTCGTGGAGAAGCGCTTCACCGATGCCCTGGCCTTGGCTGTGTGGGGCGCCCTGGGCACCATTGTCGGCATTGGCTTCGCGGCCATCGCGGACATCTGGATTAACGGTTACTCCTTCTTCGTGGCCATCTTGGGTGAGTTCCTGCCTGCCGCCGGGCCCAACGTTCTCTTCATCGCCATCCTGGGACCTATCCTGCTTCAGGCCTACGAAGAGGCCACGGGCCGCACGGGGCGATAAAACCGCATCGGCCACGAAGGGGATGTCCGCGGCCATCGTCGCGGACATCCCCTTTCAACATCAAACATTGAGTTTCGCTTATGTTGGTCACCTGGCGCTACAAAGACCGTGGGACGTTTTTATATCGCTTCGATCCCCGGGCACGGCTTCTCTTTATCCTGGGGCTCATGTTCGCCACTTACCTCATCTGGGACATTCGCGTTGTTTTTCTGTGGTTTGCTCTGGCCCTGGGTCAATATCTGGTCGCGCGCATCCCTTTCCGTCAAACCCGTCGCTTCTGGTTCGTCATCGGTATGCTGGCCTTGGCCCTTTCCCTGCTCACCTTGCTGACCCGCGGGCGTCTCACCGGGTTCGTGGAAACCCAAACCATCTTCTGGGAAGGCCCTGTATGGAACCTGGGCCCCTGGACGATTCAACCCTCCCTGAGCGTCGAACAACTCATGTTCCTGTTCACCCAGGTGTTGCGTATCATCACCTTCGCTCTATTAGCGGTGGTTATCCCCTATACCTTCCATCCCGCGCTTTACGGCGCGACCTTCCACGGCCTGGGATTCTCCGATAACATCGCCTTTGCCATGGACCTGGCTTTTCGTCTGGTCCCCTCGGTGGGGCGGGATTTCCAAATCATTGTGGATGCTCAACGCTCCCGGGGTTATGAGTTAGAGAAGGTCCAGGGAGGGCTTATTGGGCGTATTCGACGCTTGGCTCCTCTCATGGTTCCTCTGGTAGTCGGGGCCATCATCAACGGTGAGGAAATCATCGACGCCATGGACCTGCGGGCCTTCGGCGTTGGAAAACGGACCTGGCTATACGAACTGAAGTACGCGCCCCGCGACTATGCCCTTCTGTTCTTCACCTTCCTCCTTCTGATCCTGGCCCTGTACCTGCGCACTCAGGGCTTCGGTATGCTGTGGATTCCCCCTTCATGGCTAGCCTGGGGAATCAAGTGATGCCAATCAAATCGCAGAGAAAAGATAACACGGCAGTGGCTTCGCTGCTGCCGTGTTATCTCTTTCTTTCCTCGACGGCCGTCAGCGGGTTGGGTATGGGAAAGACTCATCCCCACAGGGCGGCCAGGACCCAGCGGTCGTGTTCCCGTTGAAAGAAGAGATGGACCAGGGCACCGGGTCGCAGGGCCAGGACGTGATCTTCGGTCAGGGGCAGACCGAAGCATAAGTGGAACAAGCCCTGCAGGACGGGATCTTTGGCCATGACGGCGACCCCTCTCCCCCCTTCCTGCACCCATTGGGAGAGCAGCCTCCCCCACTGACTCAGGTATTCCAGATGAAAAGCCCTCCGCACGGGTTCGGGTAAATCCGGTTTTTCTTCGGGTGTACGTACTTCCACAAGTACGGCCGGTTCCACACCCAAAGCTCGGGCCACCCTGTCGGCCATAGGAGCAAAAGCCTCTTGGGCAATGATTCGGTCCACCTGCACGTCATGAGTGTGCAGATAAGGTAGCCAGGCGCGCTCCAAAACGGCGCGCAAATTCTCCTCCGGAGGGAGGAGCAAAACCAGATGCCACTCCAACGATGTCGTCATGAGGCCTCCTGGGTCTCCTCCGAAGATTCTTCTTTACGGACCCGAACCTGCCGTATGCGCCGGCCCTCAACCTTCTCCACGGTCATCACCAGCGATCCTTCCCGCACTTGCTCCCCCTCTTCGGGAATGCGGCCCAAACGCGTGAAAATGAACCCACCTAGTGTGTCCGCTACGTTTCGATCCAACTTGGTCCCCATGATGTCGTTGAAATCATCAATGTCAATACGTCCGTTGAAGATGTACTCGTGCTCCGAAATTCGGCGATAGGGAGTGATGGGTCGGTCATATTCATCCAGGATTTCACCCACGATTTCTTCCACAATGTCCTCTAAGGTGACAAGTCCGGCCACACCGCCATATTCATCCACCACAATGGCCATGTGAATTCGGCGGGCCTGCATCTCTTGCAGAAGTTCGTCCACTCGCTTGGCTTCAGGCACGAAATAGGGTTCTCGAACGAGGTCTCGAACCGCTACCTGGTCCCAATCCCCTTTGAGGCAACGCTCTAGTAAATCCTTGCTGTACAGCACACCGATGATGTTATCCACCCGGCCCTCATAAACCGGAAGTCGGGAGAACCCCGTGGTGATGAAGATGCGCAAAGCCTCCCGTAGTGGCGTGTGTACATCCAATACGGCCATATCAATTCGAGGCACCATGATTTCCCGAACCAGGGTCTGGCTCAGACGCAGCACCGCGTACACCATACGCAACAAAGGAGACGCCAGACGCGGATAACCCGTGGCCTCCAGTAAGGCCATAAAGGTCTCCTGGCTGAGGGCCAAAGCCTGTTGGGGTCCAGGAACCCGGAAGAGTGGACGGAAAAGCCACGTAATGGGACGGAACAGACGAATCAAAGGAAGGGCCAAAGCGGCCAATCGCAGAGCCCAGGCTTTCCACCGGTGGAACATTCGCCCTCCCAAGCCCTCCTCCAGCAGCACCATGAACACCATCAAAACCAGCAACAACCCAACGAGCGCCCACTGCTCCAGGCCCTGCCAGGACAGCCACCAGGCCCAAAGCAAAATCCATACCCCGTGGACCAACGTTTGCAGGAAATACACAGCCAGGGTCAGCGTGGTCCGGTGGGCGATGAGTTCTTCCAGCAATCGCTGACGCTCGGGATGGGTGCGCTTGAGGGAGAGCAGGTCCCCAATGGGAACCCGAACCCACACGGCCCGCAATCCGGCCAAGAACAACATCATCAAGGTCAGGAAGGAAACGAGACCCAGAAACAGGGGAGTACTCAGCGGGTCGTCCATGATGGCATTACCTTCCGGTCGCAGAATCCTCCTCCGAGGGTGTCAGACGGCGAATGGCTCGCGCGGGCACGCCGACCACCACCGTGTAGGGCGGCACGTCCTTGGTGACCACAGCCCCCGCACCCGTACGGGCACCTCGGCCCACCCGTACCGGGGCCACCAGCATGGTATCACTTCCGATGAAAGCATGGTCCTCAATGGTCGTGGGGTGCTTGCGCACTCCGTCGTAATTGCACGTAATCGTCCCAGCACCGATGTTCACCCCTTCCCCCACCGTAGCGTCGCCCAGATAGGAGAAGTGGTGCATCTTCACGCCCGGTCCCAGGCGAGATTTCTTCACCTCCGCGTAATTGCCGAGATAGACCCCGCGGCCCAAATGCGAACCGCCCCGCACCCGCGAGAAGGGGCCGATGTGCACGTCTTCCTCCAGCACCGAGTCCTCCACCACGGAGGCCCAAACGCGGCAACGAGGACCGATGTGCGCGTTCCGCACAAAGCTCTGAGGTCCGATTTCACAACCTTCTTCGATCACCGTATCCCCCAGCAGGTAGGTATCGGGCCACAAGGTCACGTCGGAAGCCAGCCGCACCGTATCCTCAATGTACACCCGTTCGGGGTCCACCATGGTCACACCAGCCAACATCCAGCGCTCCACGATACGCCGCCGCAATATCGCGGTAGCCTCGGCCAAATGCACGCGCGTGTTCACGCCAATGGCTTCCTCCGGGTTCTCCAAAGTCAACGTCTGCACCGACCGGCCTTCTTCCACGGCCAGGGCCACCACATCCGTCAGATAGTACTCGCCTTTGGGGGACAGGGGGACCCGCTCCAGAGCCGACCACAGCCAGGAGGCATCGAAGGCGTACACACCCACATTGAGTTCCCGAATGGCCTTTTGCTCCGGTGTGGCATGGGCTTCCTCCACGATGCCCACCACCCGTCCC
>WFUL01000025.1 GCA_015484985.1 Anaerolineales bacterium
CGTCATTGACGAACTGGCCGACATGATGATGCTCGCGCCCCAACGCACGGAGCAGGCCCTCATCCGGTTGGCCCAGCTGGCCCGGGCCACGGGCATCCATCTGGTCGTGGCCACCCAACGGCCCTCGGTGGACGTGGTCACCGGGCTTATCAAAGCCAACTTCCCCGCGCGTATCGCCTTTGCCGTGGCCTCCGTGGTGGACAGTCGGGTCATTCTGGACCGCCCGGGAGCCGAGCGCCTGCTGGGTCGGGGCGACATGCTCTTCCTTCCCCCCGATGCGCCGGAGCCCATGCGGGTTCAGGGGTCCTACGTCACCGAGGCCGAAGTGCAACGGGTCATTCAACACTGGCGGGCCCAGGCCGCGCCCCAGTACATCGCCGCGGATGCGCCGGAGGAACGCATCCCCCTCAAACGTCTGGCCGCGGAGGCTCAACCCCCCGATCCCTTACTGGACGCGGCCGCTCGGGTCATCCAGCAGGAAGGCCGGGCATCCATCACCTTGTTGCAGCGCCGCCTGGGTATTGGCTACACCCGGGCCGCGCGGCTCATGGATCAGTTGGAAGCCCGAGGTCTGGTCCCTCCCCGGTCTCAACCTACCAAACCCTCCCGGAAACCCTCTTCCCCTTCTGGCTCCCCTCCCTATAATGAAAGCGGCTCCGTACCCCAGGCGTAATAGGGGTGCTGTTGTTCTCCCCGTCAGGGTGGGAACACGAAGCCCTCAATCCCTGTAAACCGAAGGCACGGGGTGTTTTCACGAGACAGGAGGCTGACGTTCGATGGAAGTCCGTCCATCCCGGTGGACGATGCGTCGTCCCCCCCGCCGCCGATGGCCCTGGGAGCGCCTTCTGGGGCTGGTCTTTCTCCTGGTGGCGGTCATTTACACACAGCAATTCGTATTGCCCAGTATCCAGGCCGCTGCGGAGCCCACACCCACACCCACGCCACCTCCGGATGTACTCATCCAGCAGGCCCGTGGACTGTTTCAGGAAGGCCGAATCGAGGCAGCGCTGCGGAATTACCAAAAGGCCATCCTGTTGAGCCCGAAGAAGGCTTCCTGGCATTGGGAACTGGCCCGCGTGCAGGCTCTAGTGGGGCGGTACGAGGCGGCCCTCACCAGTGTGGAGAACGCCCTGCTGCTGAACCCCGACTATCCCGAAGCCCTGGCCCTACGCGGCTGGCTATTTTACAAATTGGACCGCACGGCTGACGGACTCGCTTACCTGCAGCGCGCCTTGGATTTGGACCCCAACAACGCCTACGTGTGGGCCCTTTACGCGGAAGTCCTGGCCGATCAGGCCCTGTATGCCGAAGCCGGGTCCGCGTCTCGTAAAGCCCTGCAATTGGATCCCGGACTCCTGGAAGCCCATCGGGCCCGAGGGTACGTGCTCTACGTCACCGGGAACTACGAGGACGCCATCGCGGAATACAAAACCGCCCTGTCCATCAACAAGTACATCCCCGACCTGCACCTGCAACTGGGTCTGCTGTACCGCATCCTGAACCGCCCCCAGGACGCCATCGCGGCCATGCTGGAAGCCAATGCCCTCAATCCTTCGGACCCTTTTCCTGATTATCTGATTTCCCGCACTTACGCGACGGTGGGCCAGTTCGGCGCAGCACTGCAATACGCCCAAACCGCGGTGGAAGAGGCTCCCAACGACCCGCTGCTACGAGGAAACCTGGGCGTCATGCTGTACAAAAACCAGCGTCTGGAGGATGCTGTCACCCAGCTCGCCCTGGTGGTCAAAGGCGGCACCTCTCCGGATGGTTACACCTTCACCAAAATGCCTCTGGAATACGGCACCCGCGCGGCGGAATTCTACTTCACCTACGGCCTGGCCCTGGTCAAGCTGGGCCGCTGCCAGGAAGCCGTCCCTGTGTTCCTAGAAATCCTCAAGAGCGTACCGGGGGATGAAATCGCCGTGTTCAACGCCCGTACCGGGCTGGAACAGTGCGGTGCTCTGGGTGAAACCACACCTGCCCCACCTGAACCTACACCGACGCCTTAAGCACCCAACGCGTATCACCGAATTCTTCCACGAAGGGAGACAAGTAGAAAGATAACTTGATGGGGCGGCAAAGCTGCCCCATCAAGTTGACGATCGGTACAATGGTTTCGTCTCATGAGAGAATGGGTATATCAAGGCACACCTTCCAATGTAGGCGTGCGCGTGGGTGTCGGGGTCGGCGTGGACGTAGCCGTAGGTGTAGGCGTAATGGTGGGTGTGGTGGTCGGTGTGGGCGTGGGCGTCAGGACATGCTCCGGGGTGAACACTACGGTGAGAACCTGACCCCAATCTCCCAATAGCCCTAAGTCCTGCTGGTTATACGTCACCCGCAAGGCACCCGCATTCCCTACCAGAAGTTCCAGGCGCTTTTCGGCCCGAAAGGACGTTTGCTCTCCGGGTCGCAAGCGTCCTTGAAACAGAAGACGTCCATCCGCGAGCACACGAAACCATACCCGGGCGCGCGCCTCGACCACGACGAAAATCGGAGCCTGTTCTGCGGGACCTTCGGGAGTGGGCGTCCCCTGGGGAAGAGGTGTCTCAGGGGTTCCCTGGGGTGTGGCAAACGAAGTACCCTGAGCGACGACCGTGGCCAGAGCTTGGGC